>CABVEG010000094.1 GCA_902497185.1 uncultured Eubacteriales bacterium
TTAATAATTTTGTATTTCTTCATTAAAAACTTAAATGGAAATATAAAATTTTGGGGTGTACCCATAACAAAGTATATGGCAACAACAAATAAACCATACCCCAGAAGAAAAGGTGCGCTCATATTTCTGTTGTCAATAAAGCCTTTAGTAAAAGCAAGCCATACATTTTCAAGCACAAATCCTAAAAAGGAAATAACGGCAATCATTATAATCCATGAGTATATATCATATTTAATAATTTTCACCTTCTTTTATTAAGTCACAGCCTGTAAAAAACACAAAACAGGCTGTGTATATAATTATTCTTCTGATGAGGAGCTTGTATCATCTTCATCATCATCTGAGGATGGTACATAAGTACCTCTTTCAATTATTTGATTAACAGGTTCTTTAGTAACCCTTTCCGTAAGCTGAGGATCCCCTTTTTGTTCGCCGTTTACATAAGGTATTTTTCTTACAACTTCCTTAATTCCGTTTTGACCCTCCTGAACAACCTCCCTGTAGGATGTAGGCTGGTTTCTGTTTCTTTGTGTTACGGTTTCATAAGGAATTTCTTCCGTAACAGTATCCCAGCTATATGTTCTTATCGGGAGAATAGGCTCTGTTACAATAGTCTTGATTTCCTGACCTATTTGTAAATTTGTTTTTGTTTCATTAGTAATTGTAGGGTTTGCAGTAAGCAGCTCACTTTCTGTCATTCCTGCTCTTGCAGCAATGGTTGCAAATGTGTCACCCTGAACTACTGTGTGAGTTTTTTCAACTGTTTGAGTTGCACTTAAAAGTTTAACAGCCTCTTCAACACTACTTACCTTGTCATTATCCACAAATGTTGTACCTGTGTTAATCTGTATTGCAAATTCAGGCTGTGCAGTACCCTCGGGACACTTGTAATTATCAAGTACGGTTTTTAAAGCTGTTCTGGCATCTTCAATATTTGATACAATACAAAATTCCTTGCCCTCAACTAATATTGTTGTTGCCTCCTGATTGTATGAAACACTTTGGCAAACCTTTGCAACGACCTGTTCTGAATTATCTGTTTTTTTGAAAAAGCTGCCTACGGATTTAAGTGTAATTTCGTCATTTATTTCAATATTGTTGCCTACTTCCTGCTTCAGTTTTGCAAGAACCAAGTTGTTTAATTCTTCTTCAGTTGTATTTGTATCTTTAATATAACCTACAACCTCACCGTTTATTTCAACTGCAAGGGCTTTTTTGTGCACAGCTGCATAGCCTATCAGACATATTACAGCCAGAGCAAGGAGGAGAAAAAGCAAGGGTCTGGGATTAACACTTTTTTTGCGCCTTCTTGTATAAGCTCTGTTATCTGTCATATTGCTGGGATGAAGAGGGAAAATCATAGGTTTTGAGCTCTTCTCCTTAAATCTCAATGGTCTGTCGTTCCTTGGTGGCATAAGCACACTCCTTTTATTTATTGTAAATTCTGCCAATATTTTGTTTATTTTTCTTATTAATAAAGTATAATTGAATTTTATCATAAAAGCAAGTATAAAATGATTACAATTTTTTGAAAATATGTTAAAATGTTATGTAAGGAGGAATTATATGAGCTTGTTTGATAAATTACAGGAATTTTCAAAAAAAGAGAATATTATTTCAGGGGTAGGACCTGCCCATTCCTTCCGTGAACTAAAGGAATATTTAAAGGGCAAAACTGTCCCCTTTGTCAATTATGGTATAGAGAAAAGAACTGAACCAAAGCTAACAATGTCATCTGTAAAAAGTATTATTGCCATAGGCTTGTCATATAATGTAGTGTATGTTAAAATAAAAGATAACTGTTTAAGAGGAAATATGTCAGCAGGAGCAGTAGGTACAGATTATCATATAACAATAAAAGAAAAGCTTGAAAAACTTAAACGTGAGATTTTGCCTGATTGTCAGTGCCAAATATATGCAGACACAGGTCCTCTTTCAGACAGGGATGTAGCTGTGCGCTGCGGACTTGGAGAGAGAGGAAAAAACGGCAGTGTTATTAATCCTTATATTGGAGGTATGTTTTTTATCGGCTATATGCTGACAGATATTGATTATTCTCTGTGGCAAAGCACAAATACAAATAAAATCAACTGTGATAAATGTGAAAAGTGTATTAAAGCCTGTCCAAATGGAGCAATTAATGATGGTAAGTGTGATTATAGTAAATGCATATCATATCTGACCCAGAAAAAAGGAGTATTAACCTTAGAAGAATATGAAAGAATAGGAATACAAATTTACGGCTGCGATATTTGCCAGAGAGCCTGTCATTATAATAATAATTATGATAAGGCTGAAAATGACCTTGCTTATCCTGACATAGAAAAACTTTTAAATATGTCAAATAAGGAGTTTAAGGAAGTTTTTGGCAATACTGCCGCCGGTTGGAGAGGAAAGAGGACATTGCAGAGAAATGCTTTAGCGGCTCTTGGTAATATGAAAAATATAAGAGGGCTTCCTTTGGCAGAAAAATTTGTTGATTCTGAAAATGAGGATTTAAGGTCAGCAGCATTATATGCAATAAACAAAATAAAGGAGAGCTGAAATGGGCTACTGGAATTCAAGAGGCTTGCGTGGCAGCAGTTTTGAAGAAATGATTAATATGACTAACAATGTATATAAGGAAAGAGGTTTGGCAATAATACAAAAGATACCAACTCCCATAACACCCATTAATCTTGACAAAGGCAAAAACGTTATTACTCTTGCCTATTTCGACCAAAAGTCAACTATAGATTATATAGGTGCTGCACAGGGAATACCTGTTTGTTTTGATGCCAAGGAAACAAGGCAGGGACGTCTGCCTTTACAAAATATTCATCCGCATCAGGTAGAGTTTATGGAGAATTTTCAAAAGCATGGCGGTGTTGCCTTTCTTCTTGTACACTGTTCAGATACTGAGGAGTATTATTTTCTTCCTTTTGAGGTAATGGAAAAATATTGGAAAGCAGCTCAAAATGGAGGCAGAAAATCAATACCATATTCCGCTTTTGAAAAAAAATATCTTATACATAACAAAAACGGGTGTCCTGTTCATTATTTGGAGGCTATCAATACTTATTTATCGGAGGAACAGCTTTGAAATTTACACTGCTTTTGATTTGTTTAAGTATATCCCAATTTACTGCTGATGAGGTTAAAAAATCGGAATATCTTCCATATGAAATATATATGGAAAATTACGACAGGGAAAAAGCGCCTCTTGAAAAGGATGTGTGTTTGAAGGGTGCATATATTGGCGATGAAAACAACTATGCCGATATAAAAGCCTTTGAAAATTATATAGATATAGAAAATGACATATATATAAGCAGAGTATCAAAAGGCGAAAATCTTCCTTTAAGAGAAATTACGGAATGCTATGCTAAGGGCAAAATCCCTATGATCGAAATTAAGGGCGATTACGGTATAAGTCAGTCTATGGCAGCAGCAAAGACGCTTGGAAATATGAATATACCTATTTTTGTTGAAATAAGAAGTGACGCTGATGTATATAACTGCCTTGCTGATATATTCAGAGAATATGCGCCAAGGGCTGTTATGGTATATGGTATGGATACTGACAATACAACATATGATTATCCCAAGGAGGAGCTTGTAGATTGGGTTGGTTTAAATGCAGAGGAGAAAACCCACAACGGCTATATTATTTCTGAATACGAAAATATATCAAAGTGGTGCGGTTATTTTAAAGATAAAGCAATTATGCTTAATATAAGTGTCCCTAATTTTTCAACAGACAGGTGCAGCTATGTATATAATGAGGCTGCAAACGAAATTACAAGACTTTATGACCTTGTATCCGAATATAGTAATATAGGAGCAGTTAATTATATAAGCTGTGTTAAAAAAAATGATGGTATGGTAAGCTGTAATTACAGAATAACAGAAAATATACTTCTTACCGGCGCTTACAAAAAGTCTGTAGAAAATATGACAAATAACAGATATTGGAGCAAAACACCTTATGTAGCATATGTTTCGGACAAAAAAGTTATAGTATCAAATGATGCTTTGAAAAGCTGCAAAATAAGCGGAAAATATATTAACAGCGGCTATTCCGAAATAAATGCCAGCGGATTTAATAAATCCGAAAGAAAGGTATTTGTAAAATCTTAAGTTTTGTAGTATACTATAAATTATGGGAGCCAAAATGAAAGATTATTTTAATTTTGGTCGAAGGATTACCAAGGTATCATATTGAATACATCAAATAATTATAACTTACTGATATATGTAAATTTTATGCTTTTGGAGGATTGTATGAATTTTTTTGAACAAATGATAACGGCTATATACAGGTTTCAGAGTTATCCTAAACTTATTATGCAGAAAATGGGAAGGGTAATCGGCTATCTGATTATTTTTACATTAATTATTGCGGTTATAAATACCTTTCCTTTTGTTATAGGCTATAAAAAGCTTGGAGGAATCGAAGGAGCAATTAATAAGTATGTACCCGATTTTTCAATAGAAAACGGACGTCTTCAGTGTGAACACATTGATTATACTGATGAAATTATGGGTGTTAAAATATATATTGACGGCAATGAAGATGTAAGTAATATTGACGTAAGCAATACTTCTTTTTATCTTTTGGCAGACAGTGCTAAAATGATTATTGGCAACGGAATTAACAGAGAAGTTATTGCTTTTTCACAATTTAAGGATGATTACATAACAAAAGATAAACTTATAAGTATTTTTATGGCTAAAAAAGTTAAACTTGCTATATTTACAATTATAGCGGTGTCAGGCTTAATATCTCTTTGTCTTTCTACACTAGCAAGTGTCTTTATGTTAAGCTGTCTGGCAATGTTTATAAATGTATGTTTTGTTCGTTCAAACACGGGATTTGGAGCTTTATTTAAACTTTCAGTCTATGCCAGAACATTTCCAAGCATCATATTGTTTATTGTAAGCTTTAGCGGCTTTGCAGGCAGTAGTATATTATATTGGGGACTTCTTATTACATATATTTATTTAGGGCTTAGAAATATAAAAAAGCAGGAGGCTATTATTTTAGCCGAACTCTAGGAGGAAAAAGCTATGGCTTATCAGGCTTTATACAGACGTTTAAGACCGCAGAAATTTGAAGATGTTGTAGGTCAGAATCATATTATAAAAACTTTACAAAATCAAATCGAAAACGGCAGAATAAATCATGCATATCTTTTCTGTGGTACCAGAGGAACAGGAAAAACCACCACCGCAAAAATATTTGCAAGAGCAATTAACTGTATTGGTGAGGGTATAAAACCATGTAATGAATGTGCTGTGTGTAAGCCTATACTTCAAGGCACAAGTGTCAATGTTATAGAAATTGATGCTGCAAGCAACAATGGTGTTGATAACATCAGAGATATTATTGATGAAGTAAAGTATCCTCCCACAGATTGTAAATATAAAGTTTACATAATTGATGAGGTTCATATGCTTTCAGCAGGTGCCTTTAATGCCCTTCTAAAAACACTTGAAGAGCCTCCGGAGTATGTAGTTTTTATACTTGCAACAACCGATCCTCAAAAAATGCCTGTAACAGTTCTTTCAAGGTGTCAGCGTTTTGATTTTCATAGAATTGACAAGGAAACAATGGTACAGGTTTTAAAGGAGTATATGGCAGAAGAGAAAGCACAGGTCACTGATGATGCCATTGAGTATATAGCCGAGCTTTCAGACGGTGCAATGAGAGATGCCCTTAGTGTTATTGACCAATGTATAAGTTTTTATTTTGACAGTGAAGTTACCCTTGATAAGGTTATGGAGATAACGGGCTCTGTTGATCGTTCAGTGTTTTTTGAGCTTACTGATGCAATGAACAACAGTGACGGCGGAAGATGTATGGATATTATTGACAAGGTTGTGCTTCAGGGAAGAGATATAGGACAGTTTGTTGCAGATATGATAACCCATTTCAGGAACCTTCTCTTAGCAGTATCTGTTAAAGGAGAAACAAAGGCCTTGGATTATTCAAAAGACTATGTTGATAAACTTAAATTACAAGGCACATCTGTTGGATATGAATATGTATTAAGTCTTATTACATCATTTTCGGAGCTTGCAAATCAGATCAAATTCAGTTCAAATCCAAGAATACTTTTGGAGGTTTGTACAATTAAAGGATGTAACCCTGTTGTATCCTATGATTTAGGCAGTGTAAGCAAAAGGCTTAAAAATATTGAAACTAAGCTTGAAAAAGGTATACCCGTAGGAGAAAGCGTTCAGCCGATTGTTCACATTAAAGAGGAAATGTCAGCCAAGGAAGAGGAAAAGCCTGTTGTAATTAATAAGGCTGTACCTGAAGATATTAAAAATGTAATTACAGGTTGGAATAAGTTTGCTAAATCTATCGATAAAGGTATGCTTAAATCCGTACTTTCCGTTCAAACAAGACCGGCATATTTAGAGGATGATTATTTAACTCTTGTGGCAGTTAACAACGGACCTTTAATGTGGCTTGAAAGTCACATTGAAGAAATAAAAAAGTATTTTACTGATTACTTTCAGAAGGAATTTGAAATCAGAATAATGACAGAGGATAAATACAATAAAAGACATACAGAAAAGTACGGTGCAAAAGACCCTGAAATCAATGTACTTACTAAAGAGGACTTTACTAAGGTATTTGGGGACTTTGTAGAGTTTGAAGAGTAAATTAGTGTTTATGCGACTATTGAAACCCCTCAGTCACTTCGTGACAGCTCCCCTATAAGGGG
>CABVEG010000095.1 GCA_902497185.1 uncultured Eubacteriales bacterium
ATAAAACTGTGCCTTCCATCCAAGTATTGACTTACCCATTATATTCAGATAAACACCAAAAGGCATACCCTTATATTTTCCTGTTGCAACTATACTCTGTCCGCTTGGATGAGCTGAAATCTCCCATGACTCCGCAATATTGCAGCCCTTTGTTTTCTTGTTGTACTTATTAATAAGTTTAGTGCCGCCCCATATTTTTTCCATACAGTATGGAGCCATTCTTATTATATTATCAACTCCGCCAATACTTTCATAAAATTCTTCAGTATCGCTGTCATTTACGTTTTTAATAATTTCACCAACAGCAGTTTCAATAAACACAACATTTTCAAATGTGTTATTGATAAGCTGATGAACCATACCCTTTTCTATATGTATACTTTCTCCTTCACCTATAATACAGCATTCATTATCAACAATAACTGTAGCCTCACCTTTTAAAATAACCCAATTTTCACTTCTGGCTCTATGCATATGACGTCTAAGACTACAGCCGGGATAAACAGTAACCTTTCTTACCCAATAATTTTCTTCAAGTTGCAAATTATATCTGTAACCATATAATGTATGATAAATATAGCTTTCATCTAAAAGTTTCTGTGGAATCCCATTTTCCGGAGATGTAATTATTGACTTAATATTATCGGCAAAGCCCTTTTTGGCAACATATATTGCATCACTGGTATTGACAACAACTACATCCTCCAAAGCATTTGCAACAACAAACTGATCATCCGAAAAATTAATAACAGAAACATTACTGCACTTATTTTTTAAAACATTCCCCCGACTTTCCACACTCCACAAATTGGCTAAGGTTTCAAGACTTCTGACTCTTTCACACTCAAAACTGCCCTCAAGAAGTATAACATTTTCAGACTTGGTAGTAATTGCATCAGCAATACTTAAAGGCAGGATTTCTCTAACCAGTTCAGCAGGAATTAAAACATTTTTATTGATAAATTCAATTTTATTTTTAAGTTCACTGATCTGCTTAAATAAATAAGGTGTATGCTTTTTAAATTCCCTCAAAAAGACCTGCACTTTACCCATAAGTATTCCCGTATCCATAAGATAGCTTTTGTCAGCAGCAAGTCTTTTTAATTCTTTTTCATTTTCAGGAAATATGTAATTAACTCCTCTGCCAACAGATGACAAAAAGCCCACGCCTACAGATGGCTTTTCCTTATTAATTCCTAAAGTAACAATATTATTTTTTTCAACCAGTTTACGTGCTGCAACAATGGTTTCCTTATAATTGCCATCAGAAATAATATTGTCAGTGGATACTATTAAAAAGTCCTCCTCCGGTTCCGCACACATACAGGCAAAAAGCAGAGATGGAGCAGTCATTTTACCTTCTTCTTCATAAAAACATCTGTAGTTAACTCCTGCAAAGGACTTCATCTGATTATGTATAATATTTTTGTAGGGAGCCGATGACATTATCCAAAATTCATCACAAAAAGCCATATTTCTAAGTATAGTATTCTGAAACATAGAATGCTCACCATCTAAATATACAAATTGTTTAGGATAATTTTTTCTTGAAACAGGCCACATATGGTTGCCTGCTCCTCCCGCCAATATCAAACACTTCATATTAATATTTACCTTCTGCTTTCACTAGAGTAATTCATTACGTCCCTGCTCGCTAAGAGCATCCACAATTTTTTTAACATCCTGTGCATTATTTTTATTGCAAACCATAACCGCATCATCAGACTGAACAATAATCAAGTCCTTAACACCTACAGCTGTAACGCACATATTTTTAGAATAAACTATAGTATTCTCAGTATCTATCTGCAACACATCCCCTACAGATATGTTACCCTCTTCATCAGCTTTATGAAGTACACCAAGCATATCCCATGAGCCTACATCATTCCAGCCAAATTCACCTGACACAACTAAAACATCATCACTTTTTTCCATTATACCATAATCAATGGAAATTTTTTGTATGTTGGGATAAACTTTTTCAATAACACTGTACTCCTCGTCAGTGCCCATAGCCTGACCTATTTTCTGCAAATCTGCATAAATATCAGGTAAAAGTCTTTCAAAATGCTTCATTATAGTTGATGCCTTCCATATAAACATACCGCTGTTCCATACATAGGAGCCTGACTCAACATATTTTTCAGCAGTTTTTAAATCAGGTTTTTCCTTAAATTCCTCAACAGCCTTAGCCTTGGCAGCATCACTATCAGAAAACTTAATATATCCGTAGCCAGTTGCAGGAAATGTAGGAGTTATTCCGATAGTTACAAGTTTATCCTGCTTTTCTGCCGCCTCTATGGCTGCTGCAAGTACATTTGTAAATTCCTTCCAATCCTTAATATAGGCATCAGACGGTGCAATAACCATAATGCCGTCGCCATACTTTTTAAGAATTTCCATAGCGGCATAGCCTATACATGCAGCAGTATTTCTTGCCGAAGGCTCTGACAGAATATGTTCCGAAATAATCCTGCCTTCAGTTGCCTTTTTCATAGAATCTGCCTGAGCCGCATTTGTAACAATAAACATATTTTTACCGGGAATAGTCATTGCCAGTCTGTCAATGGTTTCATTAACCATTAAATCCCTGCCAGACAAATTCAAAAGCTGTTTAGGTGTTTTCTGCCTTGACAATGGCCAGAAACGTGTACCTCCGCCTCCTGCCATAATAACTCCGTATATATTCACAGCAATTCACCTATCTTTCCGCTCTCATAGGGTTATTAAGAAAATCCTCATAGGTAAGACGTATACCCTCTTCAAGTTCAGTCTTATATTTCCATCCCAATTTTTCAAGCTTTGACACATCAAGAAGTTTTCTTGGGGTTCCATCAGGCTTAGTAGTATCCCATTTAATTTCGCCTTCAAAGCCAACAACCTTTGCAACAAGTTCTGTCAATTCCTTAATTGTAAGCTCCTTACCTGTACCCATATTAACAGTTTCATCACCGCTGTAATTATTCATAAGAAATACACAGGCATCAGCAAGGTCATCAACGTATAAAAATTCTCTTAAAGGCGAACCTGTTCCCCAACAGGTAACTTCATTAAGTCCTGCCTCTTTAGCCTCGTGAAAACGTCTTATAAGAGCAGGCAACACATGGCTGTGAGTAGGATGATAATTGTCATTAGGTCCATAAAGATTAGTTGGCATAGCACTTATGTAATCAGTACCATACTGCTTATTCAAAAATTCACAATATTTTAATCCGCTTATTTTAGCCAAAGCATAAGCCTCATTAGTCTTTTCAAGTTCACTGGTAAGCAAACAGGATTCAGGCATAGGCTGAGGTGCCATTCTGGGATATATACAGCTTGAACCAAGGAATAAGAGCTTTTTACAGCCGTTTTTCCAAGCCTCATGTATAACATTCATTTCAAGAATCATATTGTCATACATAAAATCAGCAAGCGCCTCACTGTTAGCAATAATACCTCCTACCTTTGCCGCAGCCAAAAAAACATATTCAGGCTTTTCTTCGGCAAAGAACTTTTCAACATCAGCCTGACGTGTTAAATCAAGCTCACTGTGAGTTCTTGTAATAATGTTAGAGTATCCCTGCTTTTCAAGGCAGCGTACAATAGCAGAGCCAACCATACCTCTATGACCTGCTACATATATTTTGGAAGTTTTATTCATAATATAACACACCTCTTTATAAATCAATATACAAGATTACCCCTCCCCAAGAGATATTGAGAGAAGGGTACTAAATTAACAAAAAGTATTTACTTGCAACAAGCCTCTTTTTTAGCAAGCTCTCTGTCATGCTCAGCCATAATTCTTACAAGTTCCTCATAGCTTGTTTTTTGCGGATTCCAGCCTAAAACTGTTTTAGCCTTAGTAGGGTCCCCCCAAAGGTTATCAACATCAGTAGGTCTGAACCATTCAGGATTTACACACACAAGCATTTTACCTGTAGCCCTGTCATAACCCTTTTCATCAAGACCACTGCCTTCCCAGCGAATATCAATACCATTTGCTTTAAAAGCCTTTTCCGTAAAATCTCTTACAGTATGCTGTTCACCTGTAGCAATAACAAAATCCTCGGGAGTATCATGCTGTAAAATCATCCACATACACTCAACATAATCCTTTGCATAACCCCAGTCACGAAGTGAATCCATATTGCCAAGCTCAAGATGATCCTGCAAGCCTTCAGCAATACGTCCTGCCGCAAGAGTAATCTTTCTTGTAACAAAGTTTTCACCTCTGCGCTCTGACTCATGATTAAATAAAATACCGTTTACTGCAAACATACCATAGGCTTCTCTATACTCCTTAGTAATCCAAAAGCCATACTGCTTAGCAACAGCATAAGGGCTGTAAGGATGAAAAGGAGTGGTTTCTCTCTGAGGAACCTCTTCAACCTTACCAAAAAGCTCACTTGTTGATGCCTGATAAATACGGCAGGTCTTAGTTAAGCCAAGAATACGAACTGCCTCTAAAATTCTTAAAACACCTATAGCATCAACGTCACCTGAATATTCAGGCACATCAAAGCTGACCTGAACATGGCTCTGCGCTGCCAGATTATAAATTTCATCAGGCTTAACAAGACCAATAATTCTGATCAGACTTGAAGAATCCGACAAGTCGCCATCGTGTAAAGTTACTGCATTTTTGGCAATTAAATGGTCAATTCTTGCTGTATTTGAAATTGAAGCACGTCTTGTAATGCCGTGAACCTCATAGCCTTTTTCAAGCAAAAACTCTGCAAGATATGATCCATCCTGTCCCGTAATTCCTGTAATAAGAGCTTTTTTCATAATAATTTCTCCCTATAAACACATTATAATTGTAGGTTTCCATAAAAGAAACACTTAATAAAAAATTTAAAAAATATTAACACTTGATTAATTACATAATAGCAATTTTTTTTAAATCTGTCAATCTGTATTCCATAAAACTTGACCTCAAAACACACGAATTGTATAATTTCTACAAATTTACAGAAAAAATCCTCATTTAAGGCATAATTCTTGCAATATTATTATCAAAAAAAACAGAGAGGCATATTTACCTCTCTGTAAATTTTAACTATGCTTTCTCAGAAGCCTTTTCCCTATTTGGGGCATCATAGCCATAGCCGTAACCATAACCATATCCATATTTATAACCATACTTCTTATAACCATACTTACCCTTGCCATATTTGCTGACAGCATCATCAACACCGTTAATTACAACACCTGCAATTCTTGTTCTTGTAATTTCAATATTCTCGGCAGTTTTGCCAAAATCATCAAAATGAGTTTCATTAGCTCTAACAACAACTACAATACCTGCCGCCATTTGAGAAACAATGCATGCGTCTGTTACAACATTAACAGGTGGAGAATCAATAACAATAAAATCATATTCTTCTTTAAATTTGTCAAGAATATCATTAGTTCTTTTACTTGAAAGCATTTCGGAAGGGTTTGGTGAAACCCCGCCTGAAAAGAGAACATCAAGTCCCTTTACTATATTTTTATGTAAAAACTTATTGTAATCCTCAGGTTTACTTAAAAGATTGGTAAAGCCCTGTTTATTTGGCATATCCAATTTTTTGTGAATAGACGGACGTCTTAAATCAAGATCCATAAGAAGTACCTTGTTACCCATATTAGCCATAGACTTGGCAAGTTTAAGAGAAACAGTAGACTTACCGTCACTCATCTCGGGACTGCTTATAACAATAATTTTTTCATCATTCATAGACATTGTAACAACCAAATTGTTACAAAAAGAGTTAAATGCCTCATTAACCTGAAAGGAATCAATGGCAACACCATTTTGATTACTCTTTTTACCAATGCCCTTTTTATTTTCACCCATACTAATAAGAGGAATTTCACCTAAAACAGGGTAATCAAATTTTTCTTTAAAGCTTTCCGTATCTCTGATTTTTGTATCCATCAAAATTTTGACAACAAAAACAAATACAACGCCAAATACACCTGCAAGAAGTCCCTTCATAGCATTTGAGCTGTTGCTTGGATAGGACTTACCATCAGGCTCTGATGCACTGCCAATAGGCTCAACAGCACCACCGTTTGCAATAGTAGGAAGAAAAGCCGGAGCAACTCTTGTCATTGCATTGCACATATTAGTGGAAAGTGACGGATTCTGTGTAGTAACAGTTACTTTAAGTATTTCCGTTTCATCAACAGGAGCAATTTTAAAACAGGAATTAATATATTTACCTTTAATATATTTTTTGCCGTTTTTTTCATCTATAGGGAAATATTGACTAATTTCATCATTTGAATAAATCTTAAGCATTTCATCCCCAATCTGCTCCATAACCGCATCATTTGAAAGAATGATAACATAAGAATCAGCAAGATTTCTGGATGTAGCAAGGGATGTCATATCAACAACATTATATCCATTGTAATAGTCTCTGTCAGCTCTTACGGTACTGCTGTTTACATAAAGAGATACCTCAGAGGTGTAAAGCTCAGGCAATACAAATTTAGAGTAAGCAAAGGCGACAGAGCCGGCTGCAATACCTACAGCTATCATTATAATAATATGTTTTATTGTAAACAATCTTTTTAAAAGTTTTATAATATCAATTTCATCATCAAACTTTGTATATACTTCGTTATTATTATCTGAACGCATAAATACCTCCACAACAATATATTTATGCAAAAGCATAAGATACACTTATT
>CABVEG010000096.1 GCA_902497185.1 uncultured Eubacteriales bacterium
GCATAAAATGTTCACGTCCCGTAATTTTTCCGCCACGAATAAAGAAAATCTGTACAACACATTCTCCATTGTCTCCCCTTACAAAACCTATAACATCTCTTTCGTTAATGTGCATATTTTCTATAATTTGCTTTTCATTAAGGGACTTAACATTTGCAATGGTATCTCTGTATTCGGCGGCCTTTTCAAATTCCAAATTTTCAGATGCATTAAGCATTTTTTCGGTTAATTCCTCTATAATTTTTTCAGTCTTGCCGCTTAAAAAGTCTATAACACCATTTATCATTTTGTTATATTCTTTTTCACTTACAAGACCGTTACAAGGCGCTTTACACTGACCTATATGGTAATTAAGACAGGGTCTTTCCCTATTAATATCTCTTGGAAAAACCTTTCCGCACCGTCTTAACTCCCATATTTTATGAATAAGCTCAATATTTTCCTTTACGGTAAGGCCGCTTGTAAAGGGACCAAAATATCTTGCCTTATCCTTTAAATGCTGTCTTGTCATAAAAACACGCGGATACATTTCATTTGTAGTCACTTTAATATATGGATAGGTTTTATCATCTTTAAGCCTTATATTATATTTAGGACTATGCTTTTTTATAAGATTATTTTCAAGTATAAGTGCCTCAAGTTCACTGTTAGTAACAATATACTCAAAATGGTCGATATGGCTGACCATGGTTTTAACTTTAACAGAGTGATTTGCAGAATTCTGAAAATACTGTCTTACTCTGTTTTTAAGAATTTTCGCCTTACCCACATATATAATTTCATCTGCCTCATCCCTCATTATATATACACCGGGGGATTCCGGCAATTTTTTTAATTCAGCCTTAATGTCAAACATAACTCACCTCAAAATTATTTTAGCAAACATCATTAGCTCAAATTTTCAAATTTATAAATACAACTCCATACTATTATTTTTTATTCTGAAACCATATTTAATGTATATTTGCATACCCTGCTCACTACTATCAAGCCATAGTCTTTTTATTTGTTTCTCATTAGCAAATTTAATTATTTCTTCAACAAGACATTTAGCAATTCCTTGCTTCCTATACTCAGGTCTGGTATATATGTTTAAAATATATCCCTCCACACCCGTTTTATTTTGTTCATATGGAATACGGCTGAATAAACATAAAGAAGCTGTTGCAACAATCTGACCTTTAAATTTTACTCCCCAACTTATCAAATCCTTGTCAATATGTAAACAATAATAATCTTTAGTTGCCTTTTCTAAAGAATTTATATCTGTATACGAATTAATTTCACCCAATTCCTCAAATAACTGAAGTCTTAATTTGCAAAACGCTTCTCTCATAGTTGAGTCCATTCTTATAATATCCAAAATCAACTTCCTCCTTTTTGCACCTTATATATATATTATCATAAATTCCTCATAATTTACACACTTTTTCATAAAATAATATACTGAAAGCTAAGGAGGATAATATGTACAGACAAACCATTATAAAAGGTGCCATAATACTTACTATAGCAAATGTTATAACAAGAATTATAGGCTTTTTCTACAGAATATATATGGCTAAAACCATAGGTGCCGAGGGAATG
The DNA here is from genome assembly GCA_902497185.1 of uncultured Eubacteriales bacterium. Taxonomy (GTDB): domain Bacteria; phylum Bacillota; class Clostridia; order Lachnospirales; family CAG-274; genus Gallispira. The sequence continues at coordinate 1,588 of CABVEG010000096.1, forward strand.
GGTCTTTATCAGCTGATAACCCCTTTATACCTATTGGTATGGTCAGTTTCCTCCTCAGGTCTGTCTACGTCAATGTCAAAGCTGACGGCACAGGAAAAAGCACGAGGATTTATTGGCAATGTTAAAAGACTTCTTCACTATGCCCTTATTGCAACTATAAGTTTAGCTCTTGTGTTCAGCTTTATTTTTTACAACTTTTCAAATGAAATTGCAGAAATTATTATTAAAGATTCCAGAACCGCCCTTTCATTAAAAATAATAAGTATTTGTTTTCCTTTTATGGCAGCAGGTTCCGTATTAAGAGGATATTATCTCGGACTTCAAAACACTGTTATTTCAGCTGTAAGTCAGGTATTGGAGCAAAGTGTGAGAATGGCAGTAATATATATACTTGCAGGAAGTTTTATACCTAAGGGACTTGAATATGCCTGCGGTGCCGCAGTATGGGGCATGGCAGCAGGAGAAATTATATCATTTATTTATGTTTTCATTTATTACATATTAAAGCGCAGAAAATATACCCCTCCTGTTATTAAGCCTAAGGGGGCAGTAACTATGCTGGCAGCAATGGCAATACCCTTAACCCTTAACAGAATGGCAGGCTCTCTGTTCTCAACAGCAGAAAACCTGCTTATTCCACGACAGCTCCAATTATATGGTATGACCCAGGCAGAAGCTGTAAGCCTTTTGGGCAGACTTACGGGAATGGCAATGCCACTTATTACATTTCCCTCCTCGTTACTTACTGCACTTGCAACAGCCACAATGCCTGCAATATCAGAAAGCTATGCCCTCAATAACAGCCTTAGGATAAAAAGTACGCTTCATCAGTCTTTAACAATAACCGCAATTATAGGTGTATTTACAACAAGTATATTTATAGCCTTTCCAACAGAACTTGGAATACTTATATATTCCCAAAGACAAATAGGTTCAATGCTTAAGACACTTGCTATTATGTGTCCCTTTATGTATACACAGGTTACAATGTCAGCAGTATTAAACGGACTTGGAGAACAGATGTTTATATTTAAAACAGGACTTTTATCCTCTGCCATTAATCTTAGCGCTATATGCTTTGCAATCCCCTTTTACGGAATAACAGGCTTTATATATCCATGGATAATTAATTCAATAATAGTAACATTTATTACAATATACAGAGTAAGCAATGTGCTCAATATAAAAATACCTGTTGTCAAACAACATATAAAGCCTAGCCTTGCTATTATTGCCGCCTGCCTTTGCGGTAAATTAGGCTATTGTCATGTGTGGAACCACTTGGAGTTTAAATATTCGGTAATTGCAACACTTGGCGCCGTATTCTTTGTATATATGTTTTTGATTTTCCAGCTTGGCTGTATAAGCCGTGAGGATTTAAGAATATAAAAAATAAAAGAGCTGTTGCAAAATGAATAATTTTCCGTTCATTTTGCAACAGCCCCTTAGCTTTCCTTATCTATGACTTCAATATCCATATCAACCTTAGCATCATCACTTTCATCACATAATAAGGATTGGAGCAAATTGTTATAAATTGTACTGACCTTTTGTTTCCAATTCTTTTTAACAAGTTTTGCCATTTCCTTATTTACTACAGTAAGATTAAGTTCCATTAATGTTACATCATCCTCAATAAAGCTGCACTTTACAACATATTCATTTTCATCATACATAAAATAATTTGCAGAAACAGCATATTCCTTTTTGATTACACCCTTATTCTTACGCACATAAGAAATAATACTCTTTCTCTTGGATTCAGGAATTAGCTTTGAAAATGTGTTTACGGTTTTTTCCCCATCATCGGTAAGGCTGTAGTATGTAATATTTTCTTCTTTATTGGTTTCAATTATACCATTTTGTGCCATTTCGTTTATATAGGTTTGGAATTCAAAGAAGTCCATATAATCATTAACGGCAAAATTATACAAATGCTCCCATGATAAAGGCATATCCATTTGATACATCAAATATAAAATTATTAATCGGTTTTCCGTAACCAGCCTGCTAGATTTATACATAATTCTAATACCTTCTTAAAAAAAGTGAAATATAATTCAGATTATTTATAAAAATCTACATAAATATTTTGTATAAATATACTAAAAAATTATCATTCAATTAATGTATAACAAAAATTCACCTAAATTTTAATAAAATTATAAGCAATTTGCTGTATTTACATATTAATTAAAAGCCTGCCATACTTCCAATAATATGGACTGCAAATGCAACAATCCAGGCAATTACGCACTGTAAAATTACAACAACAAGTGCACCCCTTCTGCCAATTTCCCTTTTTACTGCACCTACTGCTGCTACACAAGGAGTATACAAAAGAGTAAAGACAAGAAATACAAATGCCGTTAATGTTGTAAACACAGTTTTTAACGCTTCAACATTACCACCTAAAAGTACAGTTAATGTGCTTACAACGCTTTCCTTTGCCATAAATCCCGTAATTAAAGCTGTGGACATTTTCCAATCTCCAAAACCCAATGGTTTAAATACAGGTGCAATTAAACTGCCAAGTAAAGCAAGCAAACTGTCAGAAGAATTTGTAACTACATTTAATCTGCTGTCAAAGGACTGTAAAAACCATATTACAATAGTTGCAAGGAAAATTATTGTAAATGCCTTTGTAATAAAATCCTTAGCCTTTTCCCACATAAGTCGAATTACATTTTTATAGCTGGGCAATCTGTAATTAGGAAGTTCCATTACAAAGGGTACAGGATTTCCCTTAAAGGCAGTTCCCTTTAACAAAAAGGCAAAAAATATACCCACCAGTATACCAATTATGTACATAGCAATCATCACAAGAGCCTGATACTTAGGGAAAAATGCTGCCGTAAAAAAAGCATATATAGGTAGCTTTGCCGAACAGCTCATAAAAGGTGTCAGAAGAATTGTCATTTTCCTGTCACGTTCTGAGGGTAATGTTCTTGTAGCCATAATTGCAGGCACAGAACATCCAAAACCTATAAGCATAGGTACAAAACTTCTGCCTGAAAGACCAATTTTTCTCAAAAGGCTGTCCATAACAAAAGCTACTCTTGCCATATAACCGCTGTCTTCCAAAATAGAAAGGAAGAAAAAAAGAACAACAATAACCGGTAGAAAGCTTAATACACTTCCCACACCTGCAAATATACCATCAATAACAAGAGAATATACAATACTGTTAATTCCATAAGCCGTAAGCGCCTTATCGAACACATCGGTAACAGCTCCTATGCCTATTTCCATCAAATCTGACAAAAAGCTGCCTATAACACCAAAGGTCATCCAGAATACAAACCCTAAAATACCTATAAAGGCAGGCAAAGCCGTATACTTTCCTGTCAGTATTTTATCTGCCGCAACACTTCTTTTATGCTCAATACTTTCATTAGGCTTTACAACTGTTTCCTCGCAAAGTCTTTCAATAAAACCAAATCGCATATCAGCAAGAGCTGCCATTCTGTCCTTGCCGCTTTCATCCTCCATTTGAGTTATCATATGTTCAAGAGTTTCAACCTCATTGCTGTCAAGGTGAAGAGCCTCAAGAATAAGCCTATCACCCTCAACGAGCTTGGTAGCTGCAAACCTTGTAGGTATACCATATCTTTTTGAATGGTCCTCTATCAGATGGGCAACTGCATGAATACATCTGTGTACAGCTCCGCTGTCACTGTCGGCATCACAGAAATCAAGCCTTCCCGGTTTTTCTCCTCTTCTTGCAACAAGTATGGCATGCTCTACAAGCTCATCAATTCCTTCATTTTTAGATGCTGAAATAGGAATAACAGGTATTCCAAGCGCTGCCTCCATTGCGTTAATATTAATTGTACCGCCGTTTACCCTTACCTCATCCATCATATTAAGAGCAAGAACCATTGGTATATTAAGCTCAATCAACTGCATTGTAAGATAAAGATTTCTTTCAATATTGGTTGCATCCAGAATATTTATTATGCCATTTGGCTTTTCATTTAATATAAATTCTCTTGTAACAATTTCCTCACTTGTATAAGGCGAAAGGGAATAAATACCCGGCAAATCTGTAACCGTAGCCTCTGTATGATTTCTTATAATACCGTCTTTTCTGTCTACTGTTACTCCCGGAAAATTTCCAACGTGCTGATTAGAGCCCGTAAGCTGATTAAACAGCGTTGTTTTTCCACAGTTCTGATTACCTGCAAGAGCAAATTTTAAAGGCTGACCTTCAGGAATTTCGTAGCCGCTTTTTTTAGGTCTGTAGGTTTTTCTTTCTCCTACACCGGGGTGACTAACCTTTCCCACAGGTCTGGATGTTCTCTTATGGTCGTGCATATTATGAACATTTTTTATTGTAATTCTTGCGGCATCTGCCTTTCTTAACGTAAGCTCATACCCACGAACTCTAAGTTCAATAGGATCACCCATAGGAGCTGTCTTAACTAAAGTTACCTCTGTAGCAGGAGTAAGCCCCATATCCAAAATATGCTGACGAAGTGACGGCTCATCGCAGTTTACTGACTCAATAACCGCATCCTTTCCTATTTCAAGCTTATCCAATGTCATCATTTAAGCTTTTCCTCCCACTCTTTCTCCCTAAAGCCTGTAAGTACAAAATCATCACCTACAATAACAGGTCTTTTAACAAGCATACCGTCACTTGCTAAAATGTCAAGAGCCTCCTCCTCACTCATTTGAGGAAGTCTATCCTTTAATTCAAGCTCTCTGTACTTCATACCGCTTGTGTTAAAAAACTTTTTTAATGGCATACCGCCTTTTTCAAGCCACAATTTAAGCTCTTCCTTTGTTGGATTATTTTCAACTATGTGCCTGTCCTCAAATGCAATTCCATTTAACTCAAGCCATTTCTTAGCCTTCTGACAGGTGCTGCACTTAGGATATTCTATAAATAGCATAATAATTACCTCTTTTCTGAATATATTTAAATTTATTTAAGTATATCACATATACACATATTTTTAAACAATTAATTTATAAGTATACTATTTTTAAACACTTGAATATGAAGAACTAATATGTTAAAATAATTTTAAT
>CABVEG010000097.1 GCA_902497185.1 uncultured Eubacteriales bacterium
ATGGAGAAAAAGAAAGCCGTTCCCTTAAATTACAACCTTTCCCCACAGTCCCCAAAGCCCCCAAAGGGTGTATTTAATAATTATGATCAAAAGATTTATTCATCGGAGGAAATAGAAGAAATTTTAAACAGGAAAAAGCAGGAAAGAGATTAATTTAAATTTTAATAATATATATTGTTATAAGTAGTGTAAGGTGCTATAATTGAAAAAAAGGAAAGGGGCGTTTTGTATGAAAAAAATAATTGCTTTAATAGTTGCAGGAGCTGCCTTTTGTGGGAACATAAGTGCAGTAATTGCCGATGATAGGATTGAGCTTGGAAATACGGGCTATTATGCCCTTAACAGTGACAATGATATTTTTTATAATATTTATAATTCTGATGGCAGTGTATTGAAAGAAAATCTGTACAGAGAGGTTGAGTATAAGGGCGGCGGAATTATTGTAAGGCTTGACAGCAATAATTTATGTGGTGTATTGGACAACAGCCTTAATCAGGCTATTAATGTAGAGTATGATTACATAGATTTTAATGAGAATACTAATTGCTATGAATGTTTTTATTATGATAAGGATAATGTTTACAGAGTGGATTTTTATAATGACAGCTTTGAAAGGGTATTGCAGCCTAAGGATATAAGAAGCCTTGAGGGCACTGACTGCTATTATGAAAGAGTAATTGGTGAAAACAATGCCCACAGAGAATATGTTTTTATATGTGACAGTGAGGGCAACAGAATTATTGATGAGGGCTTTTCAACTGTAAGAGCTGAGAATGGCAATGCAGTTGTAAAGCGAGGTACAGACAGCAAAGAAGGGCTTATTGATAAGGAATTTAATATTGTAAATAACAGCTTTTATGATGTAATTTACTTCAATGAGGATACAAACTGTTTTGAACTTATAAATTTTGTTAATGACGATAATGGGAATACCGTTGAAACAAGGGAATATGTAAATGCTGACCTTGTAAAAGTAAACCCCGTAAGGAATTTTGAGGATTCAATGTACTGCACTGTTGAGGAAAATGGTGTGTTTTATATTTGTGATGAAACAGGTAAGCATTTAAGTGAAAAGCCTTATTATGAAATTGAATCTATAGGAAGTGGATATTTAAAGGTAAGAAGCAGCAATAAATATCCCTATAAGTACGGCTTGCTTGATGTTGACCTTAATAATGTAATTGATGAAAAATACTTTAACATAGAAAACAAAAATACAATATATTGCTATGATAACGGCAAAACAATAGTCTATAATTCAAAGGCAGATGAAATTACTAAGGAATATGACAATAATATTATATATGTTACACCAATAAAGGATATGGAGGGTAAATATGTATATGATATGTATCCTCTTGCAGATATTCCTAATGACAGTAAAATGGTTATTGATGACAATGGCAGCTGTCTTTCAAAGAAATATTTGTCAATATCAACTGAGGCAGGTCTTGGAGGAACTCTTGCAGTGCAGAAAAGAGTTGGTATGGGTGACAGCCGATGTGGTATATTAAATTCGGAATTTAAGGAAATTGTACCTACAGATTGGTATAGCATTGATGTAAAAGAGGAAAAGGGTGTTGTGTATATTGTTGCAAACTCCGGAAGTGACCACTATTTTGATCTGTCAGGCAATGAATATGGTGGTTTGACAGAGCTTACGGATAAAAATGGTAATGCCAACATAATGAGTAATTGGGCAAGAGAAAGTATTGAAAGAGCAATAGAAAATAATATTGTTCCCGAAAGCCTTCAGGGCTTTTACACATCAAAAATAACCAGAAAGGAATTTTGTCAGCTTGCCATGCAGACATATATTTCAAAGACGGGTTACAATATGGATTATGCAGAATCACCCTTTACTGATGTAAATAATGAGTATGTTACTCATGCTGAAAGGCTTAAAATAGTGTCAGGAGTAGGAAATAATAAATTTGCTCCCGATAATAATATTACCCGTCAGGAGGCAGCAGTTATGCTCAATAACCTTGCTAAGCTCCTTGGTGTTGAAAGCCGTGAAAATGTCGGCAGCTTTGTTGATGAAAGCTACTTTGCAGACTGGGCAAAGAGTGCTATTTATTCAGTGGCAGGTATGAAAAGCGGTGATACTTATGTTATGGCAGGCACGGGAAATGGCAAGTTTTCACCATGGATGAGCTATACAAGGGAGCAGGCTGTTGCAACTATGCTAAGACTTTATGAGTGGGAGAAAGAGAGTGAGTAATATGAATATTAAAAGAATTTTATGGCTTTTAATAAGTGGGACACTTTTATTGAATTCAACCTATGCTTTAGCCGATGAGGAATTTAACCCTTATACGGCATACGGCAATTATGAGGATTATAAAGAAATATGGGGATTTTATGGAGTAAATAATGGTAATCAAACAAACGGCTGGGCTGTATTTGACGGTGATAAACAGCTTACGGATTTTATGTTTAACAGCTTGGAATATGATGATAACGGTGTGCCTATTGTATCTGAAATAAGAGAGGGAATTGAATATTTTGGCGGTATATATGTATTTTGCTTTTTGCCTGATGAATGGGCTGAAAGAGGTGAAGCAGATTATGTATTTCCTATGGAGTATAAAAAACTGGAATCACAGCATGATGTTGGAACAATAACAGCATATATAGCAACGGATTTCAATAACAATGAGGAGTACTATATTCTTAAAGGGGATTATGAGCTTAAACAAAGAAATTTTGAGCCTGAATATGAGGATATGGGCAGACTTTTAAGGGTTAAATCATTAAGTGAGCTTGCTGAGGCACTGGATTTTAAAATAGAAAGAGTTCCTGTTATAGGTCTTGAAAATGTGTATATTGATTGCAGAGAGGATGGCAAATATTTAACCGATAAGGCAGGCAATGTACTTAAGGGTCCGTTAAGCTATATTGAGGGCTGTCTTGGACCGGGAGATACTCTTAAAGTAAGCTATTATTATGGTCAAAGCAGTGCTGTAGGCGGTGTTCTTAATAGAAATTTGGAAGATATTACACCCGGCTCTGTTGAAAGGCTTTTAGGAATTCCAAATTTTATTGAAAAGGACGGTAAAATTTACATAGAAATAAATAATGGCATTAATGACAGTAAATATTATTATGACCTTGAGGGAAATGAGGTAAATAAGCCTGAGGGTGCAAAACCTGTTAAAGACGGCTATTTATGCAGTGATTGGGCAGCAGAAAGCATAGGAAAGGCAATAAACAGAAATCTTATACCAGATGTGCTTAAAGGACAATATAAGAATAATATTACAAGAGGGGAATTTTGCCGTCTTGCTATGCAGACATATATAATGAAAAGCGGTAAGACCTTTGTTGTAAATGAAAGCTATTTTGATGATGCAAAGGATAATTATATAAGCTCTGCTTATTGTCTGGGAATTGTTAAGGGTGTAGGCAATAATAAATTTGCTCCCGATAATTTTATTACCCGTCAGGAGGCTGCCGTTATGCTTAATAACCTTGCAAGGATACTTAATCTTGAAAAAACAGACTATATGCCAAAATATGCTGATGAGGCTTATTTTGCAGACTGGGCAAAGGAAAGTATATATGCTGTTGCAGGCTATGAAAGTGTAATTGACAGCTACGGCAATAAAATACCCGTAATGACGGACACAGGCAGCAATAAGTTTTCGCCCTTGGTGAATTATACAAGGGAGCAGGCTATTACCACTATGCTTAGGCTGTATAACTGCGATACTGTGGATAAATCAGAGAAGGGCGAGCCCTATATTGTGACTGAAAGTGATGGAAATGGGGCTAAGCTGATGGATTCTCAGGGGAATATAATGTTTGAATTTGACTATATAAATTATATTGGCGGCAATATGTATATTTATTCCGAAAATATGAAAACAGGTCTTTTAAGTGGTGACGGCTTTATAATTGCACCTGCTGAATATGACTACAATATACGAACCTATGCCGTTGATGGTATTGTTTCCCTTAAAAAGGGTGATACCTTTGATATTTATGACAAAAATGGATTTATAGAGAGTGTAAACTATCATATACCTGAATACGGTGAAACTGATAAGGACTATGACCTTTGGGAAATAGCAGGTACAAATATTGTTATGGCTGAGCATTTAGGGGACGTGCTTATGATGATACTCCCTGAACAGGACTTTTATATATACAGACTTGTAAGCGGTGTTAAAACAGCAGAGGAATATTTTTATATACAGGGTAATGTTAATGGTGAATTTACGGCTATAGACAGAGCAGATAATAAGGCGTGTGTTCTCAATTCTGATGGCAGCCTTAAATTCAAGAGTGACCTTGAAAGCCTTAGTTATCTTGATGACGGTCTTTATGTTGGTGTTAAGGAATTTGAAAACTTTTTTAACCCTGAGAATACTGAGCAGAAGCTTAATATTATAAATAAAGAGGGTAAGGTTATTGCAAGGGGAATAGACAGTGAAAATGGTATTACAGTTGATAGGGAAACAAGAGCTGTTAAGGCTTTTTGTGATGGTATTGGTGTTGAGATAAGATATTAAGGAGACTATATGAAAAAAATAATTTTGCTTATTTTACTAATTTTTCTTTTTCCTGCCTCTGCTTTTGGTGCAACCTACGATAAGGGTACCCTTGACAGAGATATTAAGATGATAATAAAAAAGACAGGGGAAAGGTTTGATAAATTTGACGGAAAGGTTGTTGTTTATAACAATACTCTGACATTGCCTCAGGGCAATACTCTTTGTGTAATGAATACCGAGGGCAAAATATTAAAAAGAATAACAATAAATGAAAACTACCAGCTTATTGCTACATCAGGCTCTAATGCTCTTTTAATTTGTCAGGGTGATTACACTGTATTAAAATGCTATTCAGGTATTTACATAGACATAGAAACTGAAATGGGAAATATAGATAGTATGGGAATATATGATGATGGAACCTTTATAGTCTGCAATCATCATGCAGGCTATGTATATAATGCTGATGTCAGCAGAACAGGAAAAAAAGAAAATATAATTTCAACTGAGGTTACAGATGTTTATAGTACTAAGGGTAGATCATCTGTTAAAAAGAAGTATACCCTTACAACCTCAGGTGGCAAAAAGCTTTACGAAAGTAATAATGTTATATGTGACATTGGCTGCGGTCTTTATTCTTTTTCTATAGCTAAGAGTGTAGAGGATGGTCTTACAATATATAAATATGGAGTTTTAGACAGCAACGGCAATGTAATCATAAATCCTGAATATGATGAAGTGGGACATGCCGTAAACAACATTGTTACCCTTAGAAAGGATGGGTACTTTTATGTTTTTGACAATAAAGGTGATTTAAAGAAAAAGGTAAAAAATGACCTTATGGATTATTTCTGTAAGGACAGGTCAAAACCTGAATTTGCGGCATATCACATATTAGATATGTCAGGTTCAAATGTTGTTGCCTATGAGCATAAGGGAGATATGGTAATAGAATTCTTCCCTGACCAGAAATTTATAATAAAAAGACTTTTTTCGGAAACTATTGCAGGAGAGCCTTACTGGGGTACAATACCTCTTGAAAATGGTGAATTTATAGCCTATGATGACAATGACAGCAAGACCTGTATATTAAATGCTGATGGAAGTCTTAAGGTAAAGACTAAGTATGACTATCTTGTAAGCCTTGATAATGAAATTTTTTATGGATATATTAACTATAAGGGAGTTTCAGACAGGGTTAATACTGTTGATATAATCAATAATAAGGGAGAGATACTTGCAGAAGGTGTTCAGCTTAATACAATACAGCTTAAGCCAATAATTGTAAATATGGAAAAAAGAACTATACATGCTGTAAAGGGTGGTAATCCGATTGAGGTAAAATATTAGGAGATGAAAAAATGAAAAGGTTTATTGCAATATGTGTAATAATTATTTCAATGGCTGAAAATATATGTGCAAAGCCTATAAATACACCTGACCTGACATCAATGTCCTCATGGGCAAAGGAGGGCATTAATAAGGCTTATGAATTTGAACTGGTTCCCAATGAGCTTTTGGGAGAATATTCTTCCCTTATTACAAGAGAAGAATTTACCCGTCTTTGTTCAAGTGTTATTGCAAAATGGACAGATTCGGAAAGTATAACGAATATTGAGAATAATCCATCCATAAAGGAAGTACTTGATAAAAGTGATTTTAAGGGCTTTACGGATTGTGATACCTATGAAGTTGAGCTTTGTGCAGGGCTTGGTATTGTAAGTGGTATGGGCGAGGGTAAATTTATGCCCGATAAATCCATAACAAGGCAGGAGGCTGCAAAAATGCTGTACAATACCCTTGACATTGTTACTCCTGTGTTGAAGGATTACAGAGCAGACAATAAAAACGGCGTAAACGGTATTTTCCTTCCTCATAATTTTGAGGATGGTATGAAAATAAATAACTGGGCAAGAAATGAAATATATGCAATGTATCACCTTGGAGTTATGATGGGTGACAGCAGTAACTGCTTTGATCCTCTTGAGGGTTATACAAGGGAGCAGGCAATATGTACATTTTTAAGATTATATAATG
>CABVEG010000098.1 GCA_902497185.1 uncultured Eubacteriales bacterium
ATCTACACCGCTGGAGTTGTTAATTTTTATCAACCACACCAGTTGACAAAGAACCAAAAAAACTCATTTAAGAGGACCTAAGAAAAGAACTGATGAGGACAATAAGAGGTTTTCAGAAAGCCTTGAAAGACTTATACAAAAATTGATAAATGAACTATAAAAGGGATTGTACTCAAATGACAATCCCTTTTATAGTTTAAAGTTTTGAAATATCTGATATATTACTTAATTTATGTGCAATAATGTATTTATTTGTTTTAATACACACCATATTTTGTGAATTACCACCTATAAATTCTCCCTCAAAGTTTGCATTGGCAGTAGTGGTAATTTTAATTTGCATACCTCTTGTAAGTGTAATGCCGTGGTATTCTATTTTTTCCAAAGGAAAAAGTGAATAGCATCTGTCCATTACGGAAGCAATATCCTTTGGTCCGCTTACATTTATTGAGGCTGCTTTAAGGAGCTTCCTTATTTTAATTGCATTATTTATAAACCAGGTAATACAAAATGCCAATAAGGCAGCATATATGATTTCTTCTAAACTGATCGGAAAATTATTCATAATTTGTACCCCCATTAAAACTTATGTTTATATAGTATAACACATTTTAATAATTTTTCAAGAGGAAATTACAAAATATTTACTTAAGATATTATTGATAACTATTCCTTAACAACTGTTATATTATTATCATCAATACCTATTATATTTACATTTAGCTCAATAAGTGCCTTTATTTGATTAATATGCTCCTTTGTGCATCTGTCACCTAATGCAACTATTGGTATTCCTGGAGGATAAGGCATAATTATGCTTGCAGGAATCCTGCCTACAGCATTTTCAATGGAAACGATTTCTTTTTCTGAATAATACACATCTCTTGGTATCATATCAGGCTGGTGTACGCCGGTTATGGCAAGAGGTAGCTTTTCAATAAACTTTCTTTCAACTTTTTTGTCAATATCCCTTATTGCCTTTACAAATTTTTTAATACCTCTTGGGTCATCTGCAACTGATGTCATGGCAATAATATAGTGTGGACCTGCCATTTCTATTTGAATATTGTACTTCTCAAGTAAAATATCGGAAAGCTCCTTTCCTGTCATTTCAGTTCTAACCATTATAGTAAACTTACTTATATCAATGTCAAAAATATCATTTTCACCCTTAATACTGTCATTTACAAGTTTAAGTACCTTACAGTGAGCAAGTTCGTGACGTGCTTCTCTTAATGTTTCCAGGTATGTTGTAAATAGATTTTTGTCTGATGTTAATATATGCCTTGTATAGTCAATAGATGCAAGTATAGGATAAGAAGGACTTGTTGTGTTCATCATTGAAACTGCTTCTTTAATTCGGTTTGTATCAACACGGTCTGACTTAATGCTTAATACTGCTGCCTGATTTAAGCAGGGCAATGTTTTATGCCAACTGTTTACAACAACATCAGCGCCGTCTGAAAGGGCAGTGTGAGGAAACTGATCAGAAAATACAAAGTGAGCACCATGGCACTCATCTACAATAAGTGTTGAATTATGTTTATGTACAATGTCGGCAATGGTGTTAATATTGCAGGTAAAGCCCTCATAAGTCGGGCTTGTAATAATCATAGCTTTAATATCGTAGTCATCAAAGGCTCTGAATAAGTCCCTTATACTAATGCCGCCGCAAAGACTTTCTTCCGTCATTTGGGGTGATATGTAAACAGGCTTAACACCGGATAAAACAAGGGCATGGTAAACACTCTTGTGACAATTACTTGCAACAAGGACAGTATCTCCCGGATTACAGCAACCTAAAATGGCAGCTGCCATACCGCTTGAACCGCCATTTACAAGGTAAAAGGATTTGTCGGCACCTAAAAGTTCTGCCATTGCCTCCTGTGATTCGGCAATAATTTCTTTAGGGTCATGAAGATTGTCAACTTCACCTGTTTCAGTAATGTCCATTGTTCTAAAGTCATAGGGCATAAAATCCAAATTGCGCTTATGTCCCGGCATATGAAGGGGATAAGCATTTTTTTCCTGAATTTCCAAGAGTTTATTTAGTATAAAAGCCGACATTATTTTACCTCCGAATTATATAAATTAAAACCTGTTTTTATATATAAGAGTTATTATATAATATACAGGATAAAAAGTCAAATATTTTCGGCATACTGCAATAATTATATACAGAAGCCATACATTTTTGTGGCAAAATTTAACAAAATATATACATGGTTGCTTTTTTATTATTAATAATTTCGTCTGTTATGGGAAATATATAAATTAGTGAAAATATTTAGAGGGGGTTAATAATGAGAAAATATATAAAATTCTTTTCCATAATTTCATTGCTGATTTTTAATATGCTGCTTAGTGGCTGTAGCTTAACGGCAAATGGAAGAAGAATAGTAAGAATTGCTCATTCACAAAGTGAGTCACATCCGGATCATATAGGACTTCTTGCCTTTGAAAAATATGTCGAGGATAAGTTGGGGGATAAATATGATGTACAAATTTTTCCAAATGAACTTTTAGGTGCATCAGTTAGGGCTATTGAACTTACACAAACAGGTGCAATAGATTTTGTTGTGTGCAGTACAGGTAATCTTGAAACTTTTGATGATATTTATTCCATATTCAGCGTACCATATCTTTTTGACAGCACATCGGCTTATTACAGAGCGATGGAGGATACGGAAATTAAGGATACAATATATAAAGCTACAAGAAGCTCGGGATTTGAGGCTGTAACATGGTTTGATGCCGGTACAAGAAACTTTTACACAACAAAACCCATTAATTCACCTGATGATTTAAAGGGGCTTAAATTAAGAGTACAACAAAGTCCTTCAAATGTAAGTATGGTTAAGGCATTTGGTGCGGCAGCAGCACCTATGACATTTGGCGAGGTGTATACAGCCATACAGCAAGGTGTTATTGACGGTGCAGAAAATAATGAGCTTGCTCTTACCAATAATAAACATGGCGAAGTTGCCAAATATTATATTTATGACAGACATCAAATGGTACCTGATATGTTAATAGGTAATGTTAAGTTTTTGGACAGTCTTTCCGATGAAGAAAGAAATGTATTTATGGAGGCGGCGGAGCTTGCTTCTCAAGTTGAAAGAGAAGAATGGATTGTTCAAATTGATGAGGCAAAAAAGACAGCAGAATCTATGGGTGTTAATTTTTCAGATGTGAATGTTAATGAATTTAAAAATAAGGTTATTGGTTTGCAGCAGCAGATGATAAATGAAAATGAAAAACTTAGACCTATTTATGACAGAATACAGGAAATCAATAGGGAGGTGAGCTAATGGATGGAATTATGAAAATATTTAATAAGATCCTTGAGAGCATATGTATATTTATATTTGTCTTTATTGTAATAGTGGGCACATATCAGATTGTTACAAGATATGTATTCAATGCTCCAAGTACCACATCTGAGGAGCTTTTGACCTATTCCTTTACTTGGCTTGCTCTTTTAAGTGCTTCTCTTGTATTTGGTAAAAGAGACCATATGGCAATGACGTTTTTGTTTGATAAACTTTCAGACAGCAGCAGATTAATAATAAGCATTATTAATGAAATACTTGTATTGATTTTTGCTGCTGTTGTTCTTATTTACGGTGGTATTTCCATTACAAGACTTACATCAACACAGATGACTGCATCTCTTGGTATTCCTATGTCATACGTATATACGGTTGTACCCTTGAGCGGCTTTGTTACTGCGTTTTATTCTATTGTAAATATTATAGGACTTTGTTCTGAAAGGAGGTAAAATATGAATACTGCAATTTTATGTGGAATAATTATTGCCGTGGTATTATTAATAATTCTTGTAATAGGTGCACCTATATCAATAGCAATAGGCATTTCGTCAATAGTGGCAATACTTCCTGTTCTAAATGTAAATTCAGCTCTTCTTACGGGCGCACAGAGAACTTTTTCGGGAATTTCAATATTTACACTTATCGCTATACCTTTTTTTATACTGGCAGGAAATATTATGAACAAGGGCGGAATAGCAATGAGGCTTATTAATTTTGCTAAGCTTTTGACAGGCAGAATACCGGGAGCTCTTGCCCACACTAATACTCTTGCAAATATGATGTTTGGTTCAATATCAGGCTCAGGTGTAGCAGCAGCATCGGCAATGGGTACGATTATTGGTCCTATTGAAGAAAAAGAAGGCTATGACAAGGATTACTCAGCATCTGTTAATATTGCAACAGCGCCTACAGGACTTCTTATTCCTCCAAGTAATGTGTTAATTACATTTTCTCTTGTAAGCGGAGGAACATCTGTTGCGGCATTATTTATGGCAGGCTATATCCCGGGCATACTTTGGGGTGTTACCTGTATGGCAGTTGCTTTTTTAATAGCAACAAAAAAAGGGTATAAAAGCAGTGAAAAATATAGGATGAAAGAATCAATAAAAATTATTCTTGATGCCATACCTTCACTTCTTCTTATTCTTATTGTTATAGGAGGTATTGTAAAGGGAGTATTTACGGCTACGGAGGGCTCTGTTGTTGCTGTTGTTTACAGTCTTATACTTTCTCTTTTCTTTTATAAAACAATAAAAATAAGGGATTTGTATGATATATTCAGAGCAAGTGCAGAAACAACAGGGATAATTGTATTTTTGATCGGTGTATCAAGTATAATGGCTTGGGTTAT
Source organism: uncultured Eubacteriales bacterium (assembly GCA_902497185.1). Lineage (GTDB taxonomy): Bacteria > Bacillota > Clostridia > Lachnospirales > CAG-274 > Gallispira. Next base: position 4,684 of record CABVEG010000098.1, read on the forward strand.
GGCATTTACGGGTATACCGGGTGCAATATCAAATGCACTTCTTGGTATAAGTAATAATAAAGTAGTTATTCTTCTCATTATAAACGTTGTATTGCTTTTTGTTGGAACTTTTATGGATATTACACCTGCTATTCTTATTTTTACACCAATATTTCTGCCTGTATGTACAGAGCTTGGTATGGATTCCATACAGTTTGGTATAATGATGGTGCTTAATTTGTGCATAGGTACAATTACTCCACCTGTGGGTAATATTCTTTTTGTAGGTGTAAGAGTTGCTGAAACTAAGATTGAAAGAGTAATCAAACCCCTGCTTTATTATTATGGAGTAATCTTCGGCGTTCTTATGCTTGTAACATTTGTACCTGCTGTGTCATTGTGGCTGCCCGGATTACTTGGATATTAAAAAGAAAGTTAAAAAAGGAGGCTGTTGCGTTAAGCCCAAAGAAAAAAGACTCACTCCAATAAAGGTTTGAGTCTTTTTAGCTTTCATATTATAATTAATTTGCAAAAAAAACAGAAAGGAAGGTTATTATATTATAATGCAACCAATAAATCAATTAGTTTTCAACACTCATATACACTTTACATAAAAATTTAGTTATTTTTTAACTGCTTGATAAATCATTTGTCACCCTATATTAGAGTTATTGTTAGTTTTGTGGCTTTGTAATATATTCAAAAAATTCCTCATTAGTATAAGTCTGTTCTACTGTCACTTCTGCGCCGTTTTTCAAAATAAATTCTGACAGACCATATTCTGTTCCGTTATCCGCCCAGTCATAGGTATAACCCAGCCCCGTCCACGGGTAACGGTGTGGATTGTAGGAATACTCTGCATTTTCAGCAAACCACGCCCTGTATTCCTCAGTCGCATCTTCCGGAAATGTTAGCTGCGCAATAGTATCGTCAATTTCGTTGTCCCTTGCAGGACGGTAGAGATCCTCAGGCTTTACACGCAGTACAGAAAAGTGGGTGTATCCGTTTTGGGGAGGAAGTCCTATGAGCTGCTCCATACGCAGTATCATATTCTTCTCCATACCGTTTTTCTGTCCCCATTCAAAAACTTCCTTTTCGGTAAATACCCATACGTCACCGTAGCTTATAGTAATATTTGCACCTGTCACATAGGTTTCAGGGTATCTGTTCCATGTGCAGACCAACACGCTTTCTTGAGATGTGTCAATAGCTTTTAGTGGCAGCAGCTCTTCTTCCTCTGATACGGAAGCGTCAATTATAGCATTGTGATACAAATACAGATTATCACACAATGCTACACAGTCTGTCGGCATATAGGTAATGCCGTCCTCTATATAAGCAGCTGCGCTTAATGTAAACTCCCCCTCGTCCACTGATATTGTCCCACTGCCGTCCTGAAAGGTAATCAAATAATCTCCCATATTGACAAACACTTTATCCGGTGACTCTTTCAGCCATGAAACCATATAGCCCATTTCCTCAAATGTCTTTCTAAGGGGTATGTATTTCTTTCCGTCTTCTACCGTCAACAATGTTTCAGCCACTTCGCTGTTGGTTGCATAGTCCGTTTCTGCAAGCACCCTTACCGAAAGAATGCCTGTTATCGACATTGATGCAACAAGAATTGCCGCTACTCCTTTTCTTAATTTCATTTTACATATTCCTTTCCAAAGCTTACTAAATCGTCTTTCTATTTTTTTCTTTACTTAAAATATTAGTATTCTGTTTTAGTATTTTATCATATAAAAAATCTTTTTTCAATTATTTCGTTCAAATAAGCAAATGTACAAAAATATTTTAATAAAATGACAAATG
>CABVEG010000099.1 GCA_902497185.1 uncultured Eubacteriales bacterium
CCATATTTGCTGGGGGGCTCAGGCAGGACTTTATTATCACTATGGTGTACCAAAGTATCAGCTTGATAAGAAAATGTTTGGTGTATTTCCTCATACAAAGATTTATAACCATATTGACCTTTTAAGAGGCTTTGACGATATTTTTTATGTTCCTCATTCAAGACATACAGAGGTAAGAGTTGAGGATGTGGAAAAGGTTAAAGAGCTGAATATTTTGTCAAAGTCTGATGAATCAGGTCTTTATATTGTGGCAACTGAGGATTGCCGTCAGATATTTGTAATGGGACATTCGGAATATGAAACGGATACCCTCGCTAATGAGTATTTCAGAGATTTAAATAAGGGACTTGAAATTGATGTACCTAAGCATTATTTTATTGATGATGACCCTAAAAAAGGTCCTATTGCTCTGTGGAAAGCTCATAGCAGCCTGCTTTATACAAATTGGCTTAATTATTGCGTTTATCAGAGTACGCCTTTTGATGTAAGTGAGATTGGTAGGAAAAATTAAGAAATTTGAATGAAACGGTTTAAATAATAGTGTTTTGAGAAATTTATAAATAAGTTGAGGTAGAGGTTGAGTGAAAATTTTAAAACAATTTAACGCAAAACAACTACATAAAGTGGCTATTTAAGTGTGTAATAAGAGTTTTTGTTTGCTCAAGTCTAACTTTTAGGGGCACCTCATTATTTGGGGTTGCCCTATTTTTTACGAATTATAAACAAATTCAACATTGAATTTATGAGTTCTAAATGGTATCGAAACAAAGGCTATAATTTTACCATTACAAATTCAACTGAATATGTATATAAGCAGTAAATTTACTTCAAAAAAGCACGCCCAAGAATTTAATCTTAAACGTGCTATTTTAAAGTAAATATATTTAACTTATTTAACAATTATAACAGTACGAATACTTTGTTCAAGTTTATTTAATCTATATGATTCTTAAACTTCTCCATCATTTAATTCAAAATTGACAGCACCAATATGTACATCTATCTTTTTTGTACCAGTACCCTCTAGTCCTGCATAAACAGTAAGTTTACCTGCCATATCATCGGTAATTATGACACTATCACTTTGTTTCAACCCTGTATTATATGCCAATGAATAATCGATTTCACAGATTATATCTCCTTTTTCACTTTTAACATAGAGCCAATTTGCTGAAGCCACCTGAGCCATATATTCTTTTAATCTCACAAAATAAGATTCCATATATATGTACAATTCATCTCCACTTTTCATTCATCCGAGTATTTACAAAAAACAATACATCAAACCAAATATTTTTTTCTAAATATTTCAAGTGCCTCTCCATGAAGTCTAATAATATTGCTATATGATTTATTATATTTTACTGCTATAGTTTCCAAATTTGGATACTTCTCATACTCTATGTATTTTTTATTTAATATATCAATATATACTGCATTTCCTAAATTCTGAATTTGATTTATAAATTTATGCTTTTCATCAACAAAACAGTCAATTTCTTTATCAACTTTATGTTCCATATTATCTATTTTTGTTATTGTTCTAACAAATTTTGAATTACCTGCAACACATTTGCCCTTAATTTTCTCTCCGGTAGTATTCAAAACAAATGTACCGGTTAATGAAGCTCTCAATGCTGATATTGTTTCTAACTCATTATTAATTTTTACATCTAAAATTTTTAATTTCATCAAATATTCTTTAGCTTTCATATTCAACCCCCTAATTCATAAGTATACAATAACCCCATTTTTATAATTTTACAACAACCTCTTTTTCATAATTTACAATATTTTACAATATTTTACAATATTCTTTACATAACCCTTTTCCCTTCATTTTTAATTATAAAATTATAAGCGCCTTTTTCAACTCCCATTTTCACTGTTATTTTTTATTAATTACTTGACTATCTCTCAATAAAGCATTATAATTAAACCATCATCGGGGTGTAGCGTAGTTTGGTAGCGCGCAGCGTTCGGGACGCTGAGGTCGCAGGTTCAAATCCTGTCGCCCCGATTTTTTACTTTATTAAATAATATTTCTACATAAGCCATTGTCCTAACATACTGCTTTTAATCTGTATTTTTGCACATATACTCAATAATTTCTCTTTGTATTTCTTCAGGATATTTTTCAAGCTCCCGCAAAATAAACCTTGCTTTTAGACCGTTATATATTACCTTAGCTTTTGCTAAATTCTCCTCATCTGAATTTATACCATACACAATATTATATTTAACATTTTTTCCTGCCATAGATCATCACCTCACTTAAGCCTATTAAAAATATAGCTTGTATAATTACGTATTTTTAAATTTACTATTTACTTCTTATAGAACTTATATCCAAATTTACAAAGTGTAATTTTTATAATCCTATTTACATAAGCTTTAGTGGGAGTGGTATAATGAGTAAGCTTAAAATTGCAATTTATGCAAGAAAAAGTGTAAGCACAGAAAAAGGCGAGTCTATTTCAAATCAAATTGAAACCTGTATAAACTATGCAAAGGGGATACTGGGGGCTGATACGAATCAGCTTGTTATATATCAGGATGATGGATTTTCAGGCAAAAATTTAGCAAGACCTCAATTTCAAAAAATGTTATCTGAAATTGAAGGTGGAGATTACAGCCATATAATATGTTACAGGCTTGACAGGATCAGCCGAAGTGTTGCTGATTTTTCGTGTCTTGTAAAGGAATTACAGGAATTAAACGTTGATTTTATATCCGTTAAGGAACAATTTGACACATCATCTCCCACAAGCAAGGCTATGATGTACATATCTGCTGTTTTTGCGGAAATGGAACGTGAAACAATTAGAGAACGTGTTGTGGATAATATGACATCTCTGACGTCTACAGGGCGTTTTTTAGGTGGTAAGGCACCTGACGGATATATAAAACAGACAATTGAGGAAACAGACCCTACAGGCAAAAAAAAGAAGCATAATATTCTTGTAATTAATCAAGAGCGAGCCAAACAGATACAGGACATATTTAAAAAGTACTTAGAATGGCAAAGCATAAAAAGAATAGAAACATATTATTCCTGCCATTCAATTTTTAACCATACAGGCTGTGCATATAAGTGTATAACTCTAAGAAGAATATTAACTAATCCCTGTTATTGTGCCGCCGATGAACGGGCTTACAATTATTTTGAAAAATTAGGCTGTAAAATAATGATGCCCAAATCTTCATTTGACGGTAAGTATGGTATTACAGTATATATGCGCCATAAAATGATAATTAATAAAAATAATAAAAAGCAGGCAGTAGAAAAATCTCCGGAGGAATGGTTAATATATGTTGGTTATCATAAGCCTATCATCACTTCAAAGGATTATATAAAAACACAGGAAATTATAAATCAAAAGCGCTCGCTTACAGTAAGAAAACCAATAGGTGTACATGGTATATTATCAGGAATGCTGCGATGTGATAACTGTGGTGACTATATGCGCCCTTCTAATGTTGCTTTAGATAAAAACGGAGCATATAACGGTAAAAGGTTTTATTATATTTGCGAAAATAAAAGTTTGTCGGCAAAACAAAACTGTAATATAAAAAATATACGTGGAGATAAATTTGACCTTGAAATCATTGATGAAATTGAAAAGCTATTAATAAATGACAGTGATATTATAAAAAACATAAAAAACATTATAAATTATAAATCAGCCTTTGCAATGGATATAGAAAAAGAAAAACGGGTTATAAATACAGAAATATCAAAAAATCAACTGGCAATAAGCAATCTGATTATGAAAATTGCTTATTCTGATGAAACAGTACAAAAATATATATCTAAACAGGTTGCTAAACTTGATGAAAACATTAAAAATCTTAAACTAAAACTTGAAAATATAGATAAACAGGAAGCATTAAAGGAAAATGAAAAAATCGAAATTGAACATATTGAAAATATAATTTCTAAAATAAAATCAGCAGCTCTAAAACAGGAAATAAAAGCCCCCGAAGATATGCTTTTTATCCGTAACACATTAAAGGAAATTATTGATACCGTTGTGTGGAATGGAGAAACAGCTACAATAAACTTTAAAAAACTTTAATTATTTAGACAATTCTTTTTACCATTTATATACATACTCAACCCGTTATGACCAGTCTTTTAGTCTGGGAAGAACAATATATGAAAACATAAGTGAAATAGTAGATGAAATGTTTACTAACTTTTTAAGAAGGGAAGGACAAAGACAGCCTCTTTTTGCCCAATACTGCGATGGTAAAAATGTAACATGTCCCGGATGGATGACACAATGGGGCAGCGAGGATTTAGCAAGACAGGGATATACAGCCATAGAAATTCTAAGATATTTTTACGGTGATGATATTTTTATTGACACTGCTGAATTTGTTCAGGGCGTTCCCTTAAGTTTTCCCGGGGAACCTCTTACTATAGGTTCAACAGGCAATGATGTCAGAACAATACAGCAACAGCTCAATACAATATCTGACACCTATTCGGCAATAGATAAACTGAGGGTTGACGGAATTTACGGTGAAAATACAGCCCAATCCGTAAAGCAGTTCCAGAAAATATTTAATCTGCCTCAAACAGGTGTTGTAGATTTGGCAACTTGGTATCAAATTTCACAGATTTATGTTGCTATTGAGAGATTGGCAGAATTATAAATTAAGGTTTATACAACTATGTATATCCGTTGAAAAAGTGATAGTTGGTTTTCAGGTTAAAAACCCTTTCAACTCTTTATTAAAGCTGTAAGCCTTGTTGCAAACAGTTGCTTTTTTCAAAATATCGCAACTGTTTGCAGCTCAAGCACAGCTAAAGTTTCAAATTATTTACTTTCTGTAAGCCTATTAATAGCCTCCATGGCAGCCTTCTGTTCAGCCTCCTTCTTGCTATGACCTTTACCTTTGCCAAGTATTTTATTTTTATGACATACTGCAACGACAAAAAACTTACAGTGAGGAGGTCCGCTTTCTCCTATTGTTTTATATTCTATAGGCACCTGACTGTTTCTCTGTATAATTTCCTGCAACGTTGTCTTGGCATCAAGAATATGAACAGTACTTGCAATTTCCTCAATTTCCTCCATAAGCATACCAAGTATAAACTTTCTGGCAGACTCCATACCGCCATCAAGATAAATAGCACCAATTACAGCCTCAACTGCATCGGCAATAATAGAATCTCTTGCTCTGCCACCTGTATGTTCTTCACCTTTACCAAGTTTAAGAGCTATATTAATCCCCATTTCTCTGCCTTTTTTACTAAGCATATTTTCACATACAACACTTGCCCTAAGTTTAGTAAGTTTTCCCTCAGGCCATAAACTGAATTTTTTATAAATATATTCACCTACAACAAAGCCTAAAATTGCATCTCCTAAAAACTCAAGTCTTTCATTGCATTCAATATCCGGGTTCTTATGTTTATGCTCATTAGCATAAGAACTATGACAAAGCGCCGTGGAAATAAGTTTTTTATTATTAAAAGTGTAATTAATCTTCATAATTCCTCCAAAGAATAGATGCATTAGCTTAATACTCCACACCTATTAAGCTAATATATCTATTTACAAATAACGATGCCGCAGCTGAACTGCGGCATCAAATAAATATTATAATATTATTCCTGAGCAGCCTTAATGCAAGCTACAACATCAGCAACTGATTTAATTTCAGCAGATTCATCATTATCAAACTCTACATCAAATTCTTCCTCTAAAGTATTGATAACCTGAAATAAATCTAAAGAATCAGCATCTAACTCCTCAAAAGTAGTATCAACTGTGATTTCAGATTCATCTCTGCCTAATTCTTCAGCGATAATTGAAATAATCTTTTCTTCCATTATAAAATCCTCCTTAACTTTTTTCAAACAATCCATTAATTGCTTGTTTATTATAATATACTAGATATTCGCAAAATTTACAAGTATATTTTTCAAATTTTAATAAAAAATTTGTAACTCAATACGACAAAGTGCACCAAAAACAGAATAATTAAAGTCTTTCAGCTATTTTGTTTACAATATCTCCGTCAATAAACCTTTCACATTGCTTAACTGCACCCACAATATCTTTAAAATCTGAACTTCCATGTGCCTTAACCACAAGACCTTTTAAGCCTAAAAACGGTGCTCCTGCAATATCATCATATTCAAAAAAATCACTTTGCATTTTCTTAAATGCAGGCTTTGAAAGTAAAGCACCTATCTTAGTTCTAAAACTTGACATAAGACTCTTTTTAAGTATCCTAAGAACAGTATTTGCAAGTCCTTCCATTACTTTCAGAATAACATTACCTACAAAAGCATCACAAACAATAACATCAACTTCGCCAAGTGTAATATCCCTTGCCTCTGTATTTCCTGCAAAATTAACTCCCTTTGCCTGTTCAAGGAGCTCATAAGCCTCCTTAACTACCGCATTTCCTTTTTCTCTTTCAGTACCAATATTTACAAGTCCGACACGAGGA
>CABVEG010000100.1 GCA_902497185.1 uncultured Eubacteriales bacterium
AGCGTCGCAGACTTTAATCCGCAGGTCGAGCTTTGCCCGACCGAGGACGGGGACTGGTTTGTGTACTTGCATAGCAAGGACGCAAACTACACGGCTGGTCCCCACCTTAGTATACTGCAAGAAATGCGAGCATTTCTTGCAAGCGTGTCGACTTTATCGACACGCAGATATTAGCTAAATTTAGCTGATATTTAAGGAAGTACAGTTTAATAATACAAGGCATTGCAATATTAATTGATGGGTATTGGATTTATAATTTATAAATTTCCTTTAATATTTTAGCAACACCAAAGTTATCATTTGTATCGGTAACTTTGTCAGCGGCAGCCTTAACTTCATCAGCAGCATTTTCAACGGCGACGCCAAGACCTGCCGCCTTTATCATTGAAATATCGTTTTCGCTGTCGCCAAATGCAATAATTTCATTAGGCTTAACACCAATAAGTTTTGCATATTCAAGTACGGCATTTGCTTTTGAAACATTGGCGCTGTTTATATCAATACAGTTCCAGTTAGATTGCACTGCTTTAACACCTGGAATATTTTTATTAATAGTGTCTTTTATTCTAAGCAGTCTTGGAATATCCTTTTCAATTACTACTGCTTTTATAAAATTGGGTAAATGGGAAATACTTCTCATATCGTTAACAAGTTCGTACTTTACGGAGTAGGTCATTTTCTTTTTATACTTTGTGGTAATAAGATTTATTCCTCCCTCATAAAGGACTTTATCATTGGTGTAGCACGTATCAAGTGTAAAGGCTTTTACACCTATGTTTTCATTGTCGCATATATCAAATATTTTATCAAGGGAGCTTTTGTCCATTGAATTTATAAAATATTTTTTGTTTGTATAAAAGTTAACAAGAGTTGCACCGTTACAGCCTACAATAGGGCAATTAATACCAAGCTCATCAAGATAATCCTTTGCCAAAATATCGTTGCGTCCTGTTGCTATTAATATATGTATACCCATTTTGTTGAGGGCTCTGAATGTGTTTATTATTTCCTCAGGCAGAAAGCCTTCGGAGTTTAATATTGTTCCGTCACAATCTGTGGCAATAAGCTTATACATTGTTTATTCTCCTTTAAGACATTTATAGATATTTTAACACAAAATAAGGGAATATTCAATTTATACTTTGCAATTTTATTAATAATAGTATATAATATTTAAAGATATGTATTGGAGGTTTTAAAATGAGTAAAGAAAAATTTTATATGACAACGGCAATTGCCTATACATCAGGTAAGCCCCACATCGGCAATACCTATGAGATTGTATTAGCCGACAGTATTGCACGTTTCAAAAGAATGCAGGGCTATGAAGTGTTTTTTCAGACAGGAACTGATGAACACGGACAGAAAATAGAAGAAAAGGCTAAGGAGGCAGGAATTACTCCAAAGCAGTTTGTAGATAATGTAGCAGGTGAAATTAAGTCTATATGGGATTTAATGAATACTTCTTATGATAAGTTTATAAGAACAACTGACGATTATCACGAAAAGCAAATACAGAAGATATTTAAAAAGCTTTATGAAAAGGGCGATATTTATAAGAGTGTATATGAGGGTATGTACTGCACACCTTGTGAAAGTTTCTGGACTGAAAGTCAGCTTGTAGACGGAAAGTGTCCTGACTGTGGCAGAGAGGTGCATCCTGCTAAGGAAGAGGCTTATTTCCTTAAACTGAGTAAGTATGCAGACAGACTTATTGAACATATCAATACTCATCCCGAGTTTATTCAGCCTGTATCAAGAAAGAATGAAATGATGAATAACTTCCTTCTTCCGGGCTTACAGGATTTATGTGTTTCAAGAACATCATTTAAATGGGGTATTCCTGTAGATTTTGATGATAAGCACGTTGTGTATGTATGGCTTGATGCTCTTTCTAACTATATTACGGGTATTGGCTATGACTGTGACGGTAATAATACTGAGCTTTTTGGTAAAATGTGGCCTGCTGACTTACACTTAATAGGAAAGGATATTGTAAGATTCCACACTATTTACTGGCCTATTATACTTATGGCTCTTGACTTGCCTTTGCCTAAGCAGGTATTTGGCCACCCATGGTTATTAAGAGGCGAGGATAGCTTTGAAGAGGAGATAAAGGACAATGACGGTAAGATGAGTAAGTCAAGAGGCAATGTTATTTATGCCGATGACCTTGTAAGTCTTTTTGGTGTAGATGCCGTAAGGTACTTTGTACTTCATGAAATGCCTTTTGAAAATGATGGTATTATTTCATGGGATTTAATGATTGAAAGAACTAACTCTGACCTTGCCAATGTTCTTGGTAATCTTGTAAACAGAACCGTATCAATGACCAACAAGTATTTTGGTGGTATTGTAAGCAATACTAAGGTTAGTGAAGCTGTTGATGAGGATTTAATTAAGGTAGCGACAGAGTGTAAGGCTAAGGTTGAGGCTAAGATGGACAAGTTAAGGGTAGCTGATGCCATTACCGAAATATTTACACTCTTTAAGAGATGCAACAAGTATGTTGATGAAACAGAGCCTTGGGTATTAGGCAAGGATGAAAGTAAGAAGGACAGACTTGCAACTGTGCTTTATAACCTTGTTGAGGGTATTACTATAGGAGCTTGTCTTTTAGAGCCATTTATGCCTGAAACTACTGAAAAGATTTTAGCCCAGTTAAATGCCGAAAAGAGAGATTTTGCCGAACTTGATAAGTTTGGTTTGTATCCTGATGGAAACAAGGTAATTGAAAAGCCTCAGATTTTGTTTGCAAGACTTGATGCTAAGGAGGTTATTCCTAAGGTTAAGGAGATAATGGAGGCTCAGGCTAAGGCAAATGCTCCTAAGGAAGCACCAAAGGAGGAAACAACAGAAGAAAAGGAATACATTACTATTGATGATTTCTGTAAGGTGGAAATGAAGATTGGTGAAATTCTTGCCTGTGAGAAGGTACCTGAGTCTAAAAAGCTCTTAAAGTCTACAGTTAAGATTGGTGCTGAAACAAGAACTATTTTATCAGGCATTGCTAAGTTCTATAGTCCTGAGGAAATGGTTGGCAAGAAGGTTGTTGTTGTGACTAATCTTGCCCCCAGAAAGATGTTAAAGGGTAAGTATGTAAGTGAGGGAATGCTTGCTGCTGCTGAGGACGAAAAGGGCAATGTTAAGCTCCTTACTGTTGACGGTGATGTTGAAGATGGTGCAGTTGTAGGTTAAATTAACGAGGCTCTTGCTTAATAGCAAGAGCCTTTTTAAAGGAGAGATAAAATGTATTTTGATACCCATGCTCATTTTGAAGATGAAAAATTTGACGGAATAAGAGATAATTTAATAGAAGAAATGCACTCAAATGGAGTAGACTATATTATTAACATAGGTTCGGATATAGCTACGTCACAAAAGAGTATAGAACTTGCAAAAAAGTATGACTTTATATATGCAGCCGTAGGGGTACACCCTCATGAGGTGGAAAATATGACGGAGGCAGATATTGACACACTCAGAAAGTATGCCGAATATGAAAAGGTTGTAGCAATAGGTGAAATAGGTCTTGATTATTACTATGACTTTTCTCCAAGGGACAAGCAGCGCTACTGGTTTGAAAGACAGCTTGATTTAGCGTCAGAGCTTAATATGCCTGTAAGTATACATTCAAGAGATGCAGCTCAGGAAACCTTTGACATTATTAAAAACAGCAGTGTAAGAAAAGGTGTTATTCATGCTTACAGCGGCAGTGTGGAAATGGCAAGGGATTATATTGATATGGGATTTTACATTGGAGTAGGTGGTGTAGTAACCTTTAAGAATGTAAAAAAGTTAGTCGATGTGGTTAGATTTGCTCCAATGGAGAGAATTTTACTGGAAACAGATTCGCCATATTTATCTCCCGTACCTGTGAGAGGCACTGTTAATAACTCACAAAACCTGAAATATGTTGTTAATAAAATTAGTGAGATTAAACAAATTTCGCCTGAAATTGTTTGTGAAATAACCTCCCAAAATGCCAAAGGAATATTTTGGTGAAAAAAAGTTGTTGCATAATTATTACAAATGTGTTAAGATAGGTATTGTAAAAGCTATTGGAAATTAGTGCTCGTGGTTGTGCACAAATTCAATAGGCTTATATTTTTGCGGTTTTTATTCAAAAATCACAAAAATTTGAAACTAAAAATAACCGGTGAGGGATTTAGTCGAAAAGATGGAGAAATTTACGACTATCGATTTCGTAAGGAAAACTTAATAAAATATTACGAAATTGTTGCATCCCAGATGGGAGGATAATTATGTTAAAGAATTTTGCAAGATGTGCAGCCCTTATGCTTGCGTCAGTTACAGCATTAGGTACTACTACATACGCTGCAGAAAACGCATTTGTAGAGTCATCTGTTAATTATACGGCAGAGGCAAAGAGTAAGGTTATCTACTATCAGACAAATGATGTAGATACAAACGCTGAAAAGAGTGAAGTAAAGGTCAGCAGTAAGGAGGTTCCTTATACTACCATTACAGAGCAGTCTGACAGCATAACAAAAGGAACAACTAAGGTAGCTCAGGAAGGTGCTAACGGCGTTAGTAAGATTACAGAGGTAACTAAGTATGTAAATGGAGAGGTTGCAGATGTAAGTTTTACTGAAGAGGTTATTTCTGAGCCCGTTGACGAAATTATTTTAGAGGGTACCAAGGAGATTCCTACAGTTCCCGGTACTTCTACAGTTGAGTATTCAAAGGTACTCACAATGAATGCTACAGCATACTGTCCATGTTCACAGTGCTGTGGTTCTTATGCCAACGGCTATACAGCTAATGGTATGAAGGCAGGCTACGGTGTGGCTGCTGTGGATACTAGAGTTATACCTCTTGGCACAAAGCTTTATGTTGAGGGTTATGGCTATTGTATCGCAGCAGATACAGGCGGAGCAATTAAGGGTAACAGAATTGACCTTTGCTATGGTTCTCATAGTGCTGCATTAAATTCAGGTTTTGGTCATAAAAATGTTAAGGTATATGTTTTAAGTTAATAACTTTAATAAAATAACAGCATAGGGCTTGTTTCCCTGTGCTGTTATTTTATTAAAAAAATGTTTACATCAGACGTATATTGTGATACTATTAACATAAATTGACAAATATTTATCAATTCTTGGACGGTTAAGAAAATGTTATGCTTTTTTTAAAAAATATGTGTGGATTTTTAATGAGATTTAGGCTATAATGATATAGTAGCAGTTAATATAAAATTGCTTATCCGTTAAATTAAGATTATATACTGATTTCAGGTGATAATATGAACAGGGAAAGCACAAAGGCATTTGCTTTATTTACTCAAATAGCCGTTTCAATGCTTGTGCCAATATTTCTTTGCTTTTTTGTTGGCTATGCTATTGACAGAGTATTTAATATAACGGGTATTTTTCTTATTATATTTACAGTAATAGGTGTAATGGCAGGTTTCAGAAGTGTGTATGTTCTGGTAAAGGATTTTTATAAGGACAAGGATACTTATATAGATATGAATAAAATTAAGGCTGACCTGCAAAAGGAAGGGCAGGAAGATAAGGTGGATGAAAATGACAAATGATGTTATAAAAACAAGAAACGGTCTTATACTTACAACAATAGTATTGGGAATAGTATGTATAATAGCAGGTATGTTTTTTGTTAATGGCTTTTTGCCATGGCTTTTTGGAGTGGCAATAGGTGTGCTAATGTGCGTATTCAGAGTATTTTCAATGACAAGGAGCCTTGCAAAGGCTGTGGATATGTCACCTGAGGACGCAAGGAATTATGCAAAGTCACAGTATATGCTAAGATACATTATCACTTTTGCTGTGGCAGTTGTTGCCTGTTATATGGGTTTTGCTAACCCTGTTGGTGTGATTGTAGGGCTTGTATTATTACAGCCTGCAGTATATATTTATAATTTTATAGACAAAAGAGCCAATAAAAATTAGTTATTTGTCTGTAATTAATTAAGAAAGGAGGAAATGCTGCTTTGGGACTTCATTTATTAGAGGTTACAAGTGTATTGGGGCATTTAATTGGTTGGAATGATACTCCGACTGAAGGTCTTGATGCCAATGCCAGAATAATCGAAAAGCTGAATATAGGCGGCACAGAGGTATGGATAACGGAAACCGTTGTAAATACCTGGATTTTTATGGCAGTGCTTATACTTATAGCCGCTATACTCAGAGTTAAAATGAAGAATTATAAGTACAAGCCAAGTGGTTTGCAAAATGTTGTGGAAATGGCGATTGAATCTATGGATTCCTTTGTTAAGGGTTCTATGACGGAAAAGTATGCATACTTTGGCAACTGGTTTTTTGGTGTTTTTGTGCTTATATTAGTCAGCAATTTAAGCGGCTTGTTGGGCTTCAGAGCGCCTACGGCGGATTTGTGCACAACTTTAGCCATTACACTGACTACATTCTTCTTAATCCACTTTATGGG
>CABVEG010000101.1 GCA_902497185.1 uncultured Eubacteriales bacterium
CTTAAAACAGGATTTTTATGTTCATTTTCAATTTGTTTAACAGGAGGCTTTTCAGCCACACTTATATTCTTTACAACAGGCTCAAAATTATATTCATCCCCTGTTTCTTTATTAATTATATTAATATCATCTATTGTTGTCTGAATGTTGTCTGATTTAATTTTTTTAGGTTTATCCCAAGTAACTGTTGGTATAAGCTCTGTATTTTTAAGAGCCTTTGTCACGGCATTATACATAATATCATATATTAAATTTTCATCAGAAAATCTTACTTCAAGTTTTGTAGGATGAACATTTACATCTACCGTATTTGCAGGGACTTTTAAATTAAGTGCAAAAACAGGAAATTTTCCAACCATAAGTTTGCCTTTATATGCATCTTCAATGGCATTTTGAACTACAGTACTTTTTATATATCTGCCATTTATAAAAAAGTTTTCATAATTTCTGTTACCTCTTGAAAGCTCAGGTTTCGCAGTAAGTCCCTCAACGGTAAAACCGTCCTTACTATAATATACATCAAGCATTTGTGATGCCATCTGTTTACCGTAAATATAAAACACTGCTGACTTAATGTCACCACTGCCCTTTGTCTGCATAACAGTGTTGCCATTATTAATATATTTAACTGCAATTTCAGGATGTCCAAGAGCAATTCTGTTTACAACCTCTGACACATAGCCGCCTTCAGTTGCCGGCTTTTTAAGGAATTTTCTTCTCGCAGGAGTATTATAAAAGAGATTTTTCATTATAAAGACTGTACCATTATTGGCAGCAGCCTCTTCTTCCTTTTCAACAGTTCCTCCATTTATAACAATTCTGTTGCCTGTTTCACTATCGGATGTTTTCGTTATCATTTCAACTTGTGCAACAGATGCTATACTCGAAAGAGCCTCTCCTCTGAATCCTAATGTCAGTATATCCTCCAAATCTTCAAGAGTTCTAAGTTTGCTTGTAGCATGGCGCAAAAAGGCAGTTCTAAGCTCATCCTTAGGAATTCCCTTTCCATTATCGGTAATTTTAATCATACCGATACCACCTTCTTTAATTTCAACTGTTACAGATGTTGCTCCTGCATCTATTGAATTTTCCATTAATTCCTTAACAACAGATGAAGGTCTTTCAACAACCTCACCTGCTGCAATCTTATTTATAAGACTATTGTCAAGTAAACGAATATCACTCATTTATTTTCCTCTATTCTTCGTCTATTCCTTTAAGTTTTTCTTTTATGTCATACAGTTTTTTCATTGCCTCAAAAGGTGTAATGTTGTTTATGTCAAGATTTTCAAACTCAGCAGATATTTCATTTAAAACCATAATTTTTTTCTCTATAGGTTCATCATCATAAGTATAGTCACTGTCCGTATCCACATTTAAAGTTTTATCCTCACTTGCAAGGAGCTTTAAAATTGAATCGGCACGTTTAACAACACTTCTTGGTACACCTGCAAGTTTTGCAACGTGAACACCGTAACTTCTGTCTGTACCGCCTTCAACAATTTTTCTTAAGAAAATAACATCCTCGCCCTGCTCTCTCACACTTACGCAATAATTCTTAACACCTCTTACCTTTCCCTCAAGCTCTGTAAGTTCGTGATAATGAGTAGCAAACAATGTTCTTGCGCATATTTTTTTTGCAATGTACTCAAGTACTGCCCAAGCTATACTTAAACCATCAAATGTTGATGTGCCTCTGCCTATTTCGTCAAGTATAAGAAGGCTTTTATTTGTTGCATTATTTAATATGTTTGCAACCTCAACCATTTCCACCATAAATGTAGATTGTCCTGTAGCAAGGTCGTCAGACGCACCTACTCTTGTAAATATTCTGTCTGTAATGCCAATTTCAGCACTTTCAGCAGGAATAAAGCTTCCCACCTGAGCCATAAGCACAAGTAGTGCCACTTGACGCATATATGTAGATTTACCTGCCATATTAGGTCCCGTAATTATGGCAAGAGCTTCATCACTGTCAAGGTAAGTGTCATTAGGTATAAAACTTTCTTTGCTCACCTTTTCAACAACAGGATGTCTGCCATTTTTTATTTCAATAATACTGCTGTTATTTACAAGAGGTTTAACATAATTATTCTTATCTGCCACATCACCTAATGATTGCAAAACGTCAATTACAGATAAATTCTGTGCTGTTGACTGTATTCTTTCAATCTTTTGGGCAATTTTATTTCTTATTTCGCTAAAAAGGTCATATTCAAGAGCAACAACCTTTTCATCCGCACCTAAAATGGTATCCTCTATTTCCTTAAGCTCGGGGGTAATGTATCTTTCCGCATTTGCAAGAGTTTGTTTTCTTATATATCGGTCAGGCACCTGATCTTTATAAGAATTTGTAACTTCAATATAATAACCGAAAACCCTATTATATCTTATTCTTAATTTAGGTATTCCCGTTTCTTCCTTTTCCTTTGCCTCAAGTGCAGTAAGCCAACCGGAGCCTTCGTTTTTTGCACTTCTAAGTTTATCCACCTCAGCATTATAGCCGGCTTTTATCATTCCGCCCTCCCTAACACTGAAAGGAGGCTCATCAGAAATACTTTTATCTATAAGTTCATAAACATCTTCAAGGCAATCAAATTCTTCATATATTTCTTTAACATATTCAGAATCATAATTACTTAAATTATCCTTAATTTGTGGAAGATATTTAAATGAATTTTTAAGAGCTACCAAATCCTTTGCATTTGCTGTAGCATATATGACCTTACTCATTAAACGCTCAATGTCAAAAATTGTATTAAGCATTTCTTTTAAATCTTCTCTTTCAAACCCATTATCCTTAAAAGCCTCAACTGCGTCAAGTCTTTTATCTATTTCTTCCTCAACTATTAAAGGCTGTTCAAGCCATTTTCTTAAAAGTCTTGCCCCCATTGCAGTCTTAGTCTTATCAAGCACCCACAAAAGAGAGCCTTTTTTAGACTTATCCCTTATTGTCTGTGTAAGCTCCAAATTTCTTCTTGAACTTATATCCAGAACCATATATTTATTTGCCGCATATTTCTTAATTGTGGAAATATGAGAAAGATTATTCTTTTGTGTTTCAATAAGATATTCAAGAAGAGCACCGGCTGCACATACGCAAGGCTTGTCATTCTCCAAACCAAAGCCCATTAAATTTAGGGTTTTGAAATGGTTACAAAGACATATATTGGCATTTTGATAATCAAAAGCCCATTGACTGTATTCATTAAGTTTAATATCAAATATTCTTGAAACCTGTTCACCAAGCTCAACATCCTTGTTGCATATAATTTCAGAAGGATTAAAACGGGCAATCTCATCAATAACCTTATTGTCAAGCTCCTTTGGAACAGCAGTTACCTGAAATTCTCCTGTTGAAACATCACAGCTTGCTACCCCGTACCCATCTGTATTTTTAAATATACACATAATATAGTTATTTCTGCTTTCATCAAGGACATTGGTGTCCAGCACAGTACCCGGAGTTACAATTCTTATAACATCTCTTTTTACTATACCTACAGCTTTTTTAGGGTCCTCTGTCTGCTCACATATTGCAACCTTATATCCCTTTTCCACAAGTTTTGCAATATAACCGTCAGCAGAATGAAAAGGAACACCACACATAGGAGCCCTTTCCTCCTGACCACAGTTTTTGCCTGTCAAAGTAAGTTCAAGTTCCTTTGAAGCAATAACGGCATCTTCGTAAAATAATTCATAAAAATCGCCTAATCTATAAAAGAGCAGACAATATTTATAATTTTCTTTAATCTGCATATACTGCTCCATCATAGGTGTCAGCTTAGCCATAAATCACACTTCCTCTTACTTAGTGACAGCCGCCACAGGTGCTGCAGCTTCCCGTGCAACCGCATTCTTCATCTTCACACTCACCGGTTATTGTGGACTGAAATATTGTCATAACCCTGTTAATTACGGCATTAAGCTCGCTTTCAGCCTGCACCATATCATTAATAACAGGATTTTTCTTTAATTCTGCAATCATTTCCGTAAGCTTGCTGCCCTCAGTCTTCATTTCCTCCTGAGAAATAGTTCCTTCCTGAACACGCATATTAACAGCCTCTCTATAAGTATTATAATCTAAAAGCTGTTGTCTTGCCGCCTCATTATTATCAAATATATACCTTGTTTCGGCAACTCTCTTACCTTCGTCTGTTGATAAAACTGCATAGGCAAGCTCTCTTGCCTGATCATATATTGAATTTGACATTTTATAATCCTCATTTCTGTTTTATTTTTAATTACAACATAGCAATGTATATTTTAACATAAAATAAGTCATTTTTCAATTAAAATATTTCTAAATTCACATCAATCTGATTTGGTAACAAAATCGCAAAATCAATTAAGGTAATAAAACAGAATATAAATTTTGCTCTTGTTAAAATCTTACATATATTAAATTATTTAAATAAAAGTTCTTGTACGGGTTTTGCTTATAACCACTGATGTATCTCTGATATTGTTTGACCTTAAAATTTATTACAATATTATTTCAAAATTAGATTGACGTGATTATTATTGTCCAATAGCCTTGATTTTTTTCTAATTTAGTTAGGAAATTGTTAGATAAATATTTAATTTATATAGAGGTGGTAAATATGATAAATGCAGCAACTAAAATTTTCAACAGAGTCTATCAGTCTTATTTAACAGGCGGCGATACCTATACCTACTACTATAAAACTGATGATAAAGAACAAATACAAGAAATAACCGAAGCCATTAAGGAACTTGAAAGCCACGGATTGATTGATATTATTCATCAGAGTTCAAAAAAAGCACGTATGTGTATAACAAGTGATGGTATAACTTACGGAAATAATAATTATTAAAAAATAATACCTGTCCAATTTGGACAGGTATTATTTTTTTCAATTATACTTCTTATAATATCTACATATATTAATAAACTCTTATTATAGAAGATATTTCCTTAATCATAGCCATACCATTAAATATAGCAAGAGCATCTTTAAAGTTTCTTTCAAGCACTGAATCAGTAATAACAACTAATTCGGCAATACCATCCTTCTTTGTTTTCTGTATAACTCTGTCAATACCCACATCAGTATTACCCAGAACACTTGCCACACTTGCAAGAACACCAGGTCTGTCCTCAACCTGCATTCGCATAAAATACTTTGTTTCTGTATCATCTATCTTCTTAATATTTATATTTTTATAGCATGTACAGCCAATTCTACCATTGCAGTTAAACTGAATATTTCTTGCGACATCAATAATATCACCCATAACAGCGCTTGCTGTTGGGAGCTCTCCTGCACCTCTTCCCATAAACATAGCATC
Organism: uncultured Eubacteriales bacterium; assembly: GCA_902497185.1. Taxonomy (GTDB): domain Bacteria; phylum Bacillota; class Clostridia; order Lachnospirales; family CAG-274; genus Gallispira. The sequence continues at coordinate 5,314 of CABVEG010000101.1, forward strand.
ATCAACAGCATCACCATGTACAAAAACAGCATTAAACGAATCGTTTACTGATGAAAGAGGGTGATTGCTCGGTATAAGCATAGGGTGCACCTTAACTTCAATACCTGTATCAGTATTCTTGGCAACGCCTAAAAGCTTAATATCACAATCCATATCCTTAGCATACTTTATATCCTTTGCCGTAATCTTAGTAATACCTTCTGTGTAAACATCATCAAATGTTACTCTTGTATTAAAAGCAATAGATGCCATAATTGCAATCTTTCTTCCTGCATCGTAGCCTTCAATATCTGCTGTAGGGTCAGCTTCGGCATAGCCTAAATCCTGAGCTATTTTTAATGCCTCATCAAAATCCATACCCTCTTTGGTCATTTTGGTAAGTATAAAATTTGTTGTACCGTTTACAATACCCATTATTTCAGATATATAGTTGCCTGCAAGACACTGCTTTAAAGGTCTTATAATAGGAATAGCTCCTGCAACTGCCGCCTCAAAAAGTATGTCGCAGCCGTTTTCCTTTGCAAGTTCCATAAGCTCGTGACCGTTAGCAGCCATTAAATCCTTGTTTGCTGTTACAACATGCTTGCCTTTTTTTAACACTTCCGAAATATAGGTCTTAGCAGGCTCAATACCACCCATAACTTCAACAACAATATTAATACTTTCATCATTTAAAATTTCGTTAAAATTATCAGTAAGCAAAGAGTTATCTATTCCTTCTCTGGACTTGTTCTTATTTCTAACTAGAATTTTAGCAATTTCCATATTGCTGCCAATCTTGTTAATCATTTCTTTCTTTTGTCTGTTAATTAATTTGTACACACCTGTACCTACTGTACCTGCGCCCAAAATGGCAACTTTTATATTGTTCATTTTTTATTCTCCCTGTTAAAATATTTAGTAATATGATAACATAAAACAATTATTAAATCAACACCTTCAAACAATAAAACTCTAAGATTTGCTCCTGTTATCAACTTACACTTCCACTATCGACAACTTGGATCAATTAAATTGATTACATCATATCCGTAAACTGCAAAAAAACAGCACCAATTAAATTAGGTTGTATAATATTTGGTGTGGTTATAAAAAATCACACCAAATATTTTTTTACAC
>CABVEG010000102.1 GCA_902497185.1 uncultured Eubacteriales bacterium
ATTTTATAACAAATTTACTAAAAAATAAAGAGAATTTGCAAAAAAAATTTTTATTTTTGTGAAATTTTAATCTCTTTTTAATATTTTGTAAAGAAATTTTAATATGACCACTAGTGCAATTAAGCCAAAATGTGATATAATCTAAATATAGATTATAATTACATTTACATAGATAAAAGCTGGAGGGATAAAAATGGCAGAGGCTAAGAAAAAAATTGAGGTGGTTATAGGCGGAAGAGCTTACAACCTTGCAGGTATGGAGAGCGAAGATTATATTGAAATGGTAGCAAAGTACCTTGATAATAAACTTAATGAGTTAAAGGCTAAGTCATCACCTAATATTGTGTATGACGAGTCTTTTCCCATTATTTTGGCTCTTAATATTGCCGATGATTTATTTAAGGAAAAGGAAAATAAGGAAAATACAAGCACTGTAATTACTAAGGAAAATGAAAACAGTGTTGCAGCAGAGCTTTCAAAGAGATTAAATGAACAGGCAAAGGATTTAACAGAGGTTAGAAATCAGTACAGTATTAAGGTCAATGATTATGAGCTGCTTTTAAATCAGTTTGAGTCAAAAAGCGGAGAAGTTGACGGCTTAAAGACCACTATTATAAATCGTGAAGATATGATTGAAAAACTTGAAAGAAAAGTAAGTATGCTTCAGGGAGATATTGATGAATTAACGGGAAAGGTTGAAGATAAATCTCAATATATAACTGATTTGAATGCTAAAATCAGCAGTAAAAATCAGGAGCTTAATACTTTAAGCAAAAAACTTAATGAAAAAAATGTTGCGCTTAACGAATTAAATCAAAAGGCGGCTGAAAGGAATATTAAACTTAGCACAGTCAATAAAGAACGAGATGACCTTGCCGTAAAGCTTAAATCAGCCAATAATACAATTAAGAGCCTTGAAAGCACAATTGAAACTCTTACCAATGAGAAAAAATCTTTAACAAATGATAAGGAAAATCTTATTAAGGATGTTGCTTCCGTTAAGGACCAGTTCGATACATTTAAGAGCAGTCTTGATGTAAATAATGAAAATCAGTTAAAGGCTGCTTTTGCAAAGGTTAAGGCTGAAAATATTGAGCTTATGAGAAAAATTGAAAGCCTTGAATCTAAGTTAGCAGACAAATAATAGGTGATTTGTTATGAAAAAGCCGGAAATTTTAGCACCAACAGGTACAAAAGAAAGCGTCATAGCTGCCTTAAACGGCGGCTGTGATGCAATATATATAGGGGGCAAGTCCTTTAATGCCCGTCAATATGCTTCAAACCCCTCCGATAATGAGCTTAAGGATATTATTAATATCTGCCATTTAAGAGGGGTTAAGGTGTTTATTACACTTAATATTTTATATAAGGAAAATGAAATTAATGATGTTCTGAGTTTTGTAAAAACAGTGTATGATTTTGGGGCAGACGGTTTAATCATTCAGGATATTGGTATGTTTTCTCTTGTTAAAGAATATTTCCCTCATATTATTAAAAGTGCCTCAACACAAATGTCGGTTCATAATAAAGAGGGTATAAATCTTCTTTCGGAACTTGGCTATGACAGAATTGTACTTGCAAGAGAGCTTAGCTTAAAAGAAGTGTGTGAAATTAATAAAATTAAAGGTGATACTGAAATTGAAGCCTTTGCTCACGGTGCTCTTTGTGTCTGCTACAGCGGAAGGTGTCTTATGAGCAGCCTTATAGGTCAAAGAAGCGGTAACAGAGGCAGATGCGCTCAACCTTGTAGAATGGATTATACCTTTTTTAAGGGTGATGAAGTTATAAAAGAAGGCTGCCTTATTTCACCAAAGGATATTTCCACTGTTGAAATTATGGACAAAATTGCGGAAAGCGGTGTTGACAGCTTAAAAATAGAGGGCAGAATGAAAAGTCCCGAGTATGTTTATGAGGTTGTTTCACAATACCGAAAATATATTGATGAAGCCTGTGAAAATTGCTTTTATGTTGAGAAAAATGACATTAAGGAGCTTACACAGATATTTAACAGGGGCGGTTCTTCATCAAATGGCTATTATAATTGTTATTCCGGCAGGTCGATGATAAGCAGCTCACCTAAAAGCAGCGGTATTGAAATAGGACAGGTCATAGATTATAACTTTAAGAAAAAGCTGTGCAAAATAAAACTTAATGAAAATGTAACGGCAGGTGACGGAATTGAAATATGGTCTAAAAACCACGTTGGTACAGGAATTAACAAAAATGCAGGGGCAGGTGAAACAATTACCGTAAATATTGAAGGCAAAATAAATAAAGGCGACAGGGTTTTTAAGTCATATGATAAAGCATTAAATGATAAGTTAAAGAAAACATATCAGAAAATCACAAGAAAATTGCTGGTGAATGTTAGAGTTAAGGTTGACAAAGATGAAAGCTATATTGAATTTGTTGATTATGGTTTAAAAATTAAGGGGCAATGTGGAGATAATGCGCAAAATCAACCTATGACAGCTGAAAGTATAATTTCAAGACTTTCTAAAACGGGAGATACACCTTTTGAATTTAACTTTGTTGAATGTAGTGTGGGTAAAAATATTTATATTCCTGTTTTCGCTCTTAATGCTTTAAGACGTGATGCCTGTGAAAGACTTGAAGAGCATATAGTAAAAAGCTATGAAAGAAAAAGCCAAAGGGCAGTGTACAATACAGACAGCTTTAATAAGGCTGAAAGGCCTGTAGTTACTGCAAGAGTCAGAACTATGGACCAGCTTAAAGCCTGTGCTGAGGCAGGAGTTAAGAAAATATACTGCGACACCTGTATGAATACAGACAGGGCTTATGAAATATGCAGGGATAAGGGTATTGAAATGTATATTTCACTTCCTTATATTGCAAGAGAAGGCTATCAGAGCATAATTGATAAGCATAAAAACTGTGACGGCTATTTAATGAGAAGTTACAGTAAAATTAGTACTGATAAACCTGTTATAACTGATTATACTCTTAATATTTTTAACAGGGCGGCAGTAAATGAAATAAGAAGTATTTTTAAAGGTCCTATAGTTACTCTTTCTCCGGAGCTTAATATTAAGGAGCTTAGTCATATAGCGGATGAAAATTGTGAAATAGTTGTATACGGCAGACTTCCTTTAATGACAACTCACCAGTGTCCCGTAGGTCTTTATGAAGGAGAAAAGGGCAGTAAAAAATACTGCAAATTAAGAAATAAAGAGGCTAATTACAGACTTATGGACAGAACAAAAAGAGAGTTCCCTATAATAAGAGATTGCAATGAATGTATTGCCTTTGTATTAAATTCTGCACCTATGTATGTTTTGAACAGGGCAGAGGATATTATTAAAATCGGTGCAGGCTATACTGCCATGGAATTTACTGTTGAAAGCTACGATGAAACATTTGCTATTGCTACAGAACATATTAACGTTATAGAAAAAGGAAACAGACCATCGGATATTAAGAAATTTACAGGGGAAACAACCGGAGGTCATTTCAACAGAGGAGTGCTTTAAATGATTGATTTGTACATTATTATTTCAAAATATCTTTTTATACTTTATATTGCTGCATTTGTTTTTTGCGGATTTATGATTAATCTTAAAAGGCAGGGTATGGCAGGCTTTAATATTGCGTCAGGACTTAGCAATCAAAGGCTTTGCATAATACTTTTTCATATTACTGCAAGTGTAATTTTAATTTCCGCATCTGTTGAGTATGAAATGCAGCCTGTAATACTTTATTGTGTTATTGGTTTTCTTCTTATTATAGGCGGTAATATTTTTACTGCAAAACTTTACCCTGAAGGCAGTCATTTGCTTTATAATTGTGTGTTTTTTCTTATGGATATAGGGCTTATGATGCTTTACAGGCTTAATGCGGATATTGCCAATAAACAGCTTATATGGAACACAATAGGTATAGTTATGATGCTTGTTATGCCTAAGATTCTTTCTGTAATGCCAAGGCTTGATAAATTTAAGAATTTGTATATTGTCCTATCATTTGTATTGTTAATTGCAACCATAGTATTCGGCTCTGAGGAGTACGGCTCCAAAAACTGGCTTAGCATCGGTCCTGTGGGATTTCAGCCATCGGAGCTTATTAAGGTGCTTTTTGTGCTTTATCTTGCGTCATCTTTTGCTAACAGACCTGCGTTTAAGAAGCTTATACTTCCTACTGTTTTAAGCGGCGCAGTTGTGCTTTTGCTTGTCGGCGGACAAAATGATTTAGGCTCTGCACTTATATTTTATATGACATTTTTGGTGGTTCTTTTTATTGCTACCTCCAATTATTTTTACCTTTTAAGCGGTCTTGCTTTTATAAGTGTTGCATCAAGCATTGCCTATAAACTTTTTAGTCATATAAGGGTAAGAGTTGAAGCATGGCAGAATCCTTGGCTTGATGTCCACAACACAGGCTATCAGATTGCCCAGTCATTATTTGCCATATGCACATGGGGAATTACGGGCATAGGCTTTACAAGAGGCTATGCAACAACTATTCCCGTTGTTGAGAGGGACTTTATATTTGCAGCAATTTGTGAAGAATTTGGTGTTATATTTGCTGTGGGAGTTATACTTATATTTATGCTTATACTTCTTGAAGGCGCAAGAGGTGCCATTGAAAACAACAATAGGTTTTTAAGCCTTGTTTGTGCAGGCTTTACGGCTCTTATAGCATTTCAGTCTTTTCTGATTATAGGCGGTGTAATTAAATTTATACCTCTTACAGGTGTTACACTTCCTTTTGTAAGCTATGGCGGTACATCTATTGTTATAAGCTATATTATTGTAGCCGTAATGCAGTGGATAATAATGAGAAATGCAGAATATGGCTATGATAAGTCAGAGGAGGATATACACGAGAGAGTAAGACATCCTCAGAGCAGAAAAAGAAATGTCAAGTCAGCTGAAAATGCGAATAAAGCCCCAAAAAGTGATAAGCCTCCCGTAAAGAGGACTACTGTTGAAAGACCTGCAAGAAAAAGTGCAAATTCTAAAAAAACTCCACCTCCCGTAGGAGGCAGACCTGATAACTATAATAGAAAAAGGAGGGATAATTAATGCGCAGTGCTATTAAAAAAATATTTTGGCTCTATGCCTTTATTTTTCTCCTTCTTATAGGATATTTATTAAAGCTTTGTTTGTACGATTCCCATAGCTTTGTTGCAAACCCTTCAAATCCAAGACTTTCACAATCCTATGAGGGTATTAAAAGAGGCTCAATTTATGATGCCAATGGCGATGTAATTGCAGAGGATGTTGAAAATGACGATGGTGAATATGAAAGAGTTTATAAGAATGCCAAGTATTATGCCCATGTTGTAGGCTATACAGTAAAGGGTAAGGCAGGTGTAGAGGCAAAGTATAATTTTAGACTTGAAACAATAAATAATGAGTTTTTGCAGAGAGTTGCCAATTTGTTTTTAAATAAGCCAATAGAGGGTAACAGTCTTGTGCTCACCATTGATAACAGACTTCAGGAAATTGCCGGAGAGGAACTTGGAAATCAAAAGGGTGCTATTGTTGCTATGGAGCCTTCAACAGGTAAAATACTTGCAATGGTTTCAAATTCCACTTTTGACAGTAATTATGTAGAAGAAAATTGGGAAAGTTTGAACAGTGATGATGAAAATTCACCACTTTTAAACAGAGCTACACAGGGCTTGTATCCTCCCGGCTCTACCTTTAAGATCGTTACGGCGGCGGCGGCACTTCAGTCTGATAAGAGCCTTAGTGATTTTGAAATTGACTGTGATGGCGATGAAAAGTTTGGTCACAGCATAATTCACTGCTATGATGGCAAGGCACATGGCAATGTTAAAATGGACTCGGCATTTGCAAAGAGCTGTAATATTTATTTTTCGGAATTAGGTGTTAAAATCGGAGCGGGCAAACTTATTGATATGGCAAATGCTTTTGGATTTAATAAGGATATTAGGCTTGCTCTTGAATACAGCCGTTCCACATTTCCAATGACCGAAGATGCAGAGGAAATGGAAATTGTGGAAACAGCCTTTGGACAGGGCAGAACTCTTGTTACCCCCTTATTTATGGCTATGATTACATCGGCTGTTGCGAACAATGGTATTATGATGCAGCCTTATGTTGTAGATCACAGCTTAACTCCTAACGGTGGAATAAGAAACAGAACGATACCTGTCAAACTTAATCAGGCAATATCTCCCGAGCTTGCTGATGAAATAAAAGAGCTTATGTGCGGTGTTGTTGAAAATGGTACTGCCACAAGGGCGGCATTTAGCGTAAGTGGAACTGTTACAAATCCTGATAAAAATGAATCAGGCTCTTCAGCAACAAAGGGCGCCTATTCAGGTGAAATAAAAGTTGCAGGAAAAACGGGTACGGCGGAAAATCCACAGGGTGATGACCACGCA
>CABVEG010000103.1 GCA_902497185.1 uncultured Eubacteriales bacterium
AATACAAAGTAAGGGAACAATGCCTATTGACTGCTTGAAAGCTAAGAAGGAAGAGGCTGAAAGGGATTCTGCTGTTGATTTTTCCTTTCATTTGCAGTTTACAGACGTTAATGAAAAATCCGTAGGGCAACTAAAGGATATAATTGATATGGGTGTTACAAGTATTAAAATATTCCTTGCTTTCAGCAAGTCAGGCTATAAAGTTGATGATTATATGCTTATGGAGCTTTTGAAATTGTCAAAGGAATATGGTTTTGTGCTTTCTGCTCATTGTGAAAATGAAGAAATTATAAATGCCTGTGAGGAAAGATTGCTTAAAGAGGGAAAGGCTGAGTTTAAATACTATCCGGAAAGCAGACCTATATATTCGGAGGTTTCTTCTGTGCAAAAGGCTTTAAATTTTGCAAAGGAAGCAGGAGCTAAAATTTATATTGTGCATTTGTCAAGCGGAAAGGGATTGGAAGAAGCAATAAAGGCTAAGGATAATGCTATTGTTGAAACCTGTATACAGTACCTTGCCCTTGATGATACAAAGTTTGCAGAAGATGAAAGCTATAAATATCTTATGGCACCGCCTCTCAGAAAGCAGTGGGATATTGACCGATTGTGGAAAGGAATTTTGGAGGGAGATGTAAGCGTTGTTGCCACGGATCATTGCCCTTTTGCTGTAGAACATAAAAATCAGGAAAATTATACAAAGGTGCCTTTAGGTGTGCCTGGTATAGAATCACTGTTACCTGTTGTGTACAGTGAGGGTGTTGCAAAGGGAAAGATACCGGTTACAAAACTTGTATCTGTATTGTGTGAAAATCCTGCTGAAATTTTTGGACTTGAAAATAAGGGAAAAATACAGGCGGGTTATGATGCTGATTTTGTGATGCTTGATCCAAATGATAAATTTACTGTGAGGAATGAAGATGTATATACAAAGAGTGGATATTCTCTTTATGATGGACAGGTGCTGTATGGAAAGGTGAAGGCAACCTATGTAAGGGGTAAGGCTGTATTTGCTAATGGTGAGTTTTTAGGAGAAAAGGGCTATGGTAAGTTTATAGCAAGAAAGCCCAAGTTTCAATAACGTGTCAGACTTTTAAGCAGTGTTTAAATTTGTTTATTATATGTTACATAGGTGATGCAATGGCATATAATTTGCAACAGTAATAAAAGATAAGCAAAATACTGAAATTACACTTGAAACAGAGCTTGACAATAGCTTAAAGATTAAGAGAGTAATCACCAACATTGATGGCTGTTCAGTTATTAAAGTACCCTATTAGGAAGTATCAGAGCTGACGAACAACAAAAGCAAATTGACGAGTTAAGGGCTATTGTTGAGGATTTAGAGAGCAAGAAGTGATAAAATAGTCCCTAAATAGTCCCCTAAAATGTATTTTTAAAATCTTTGTGCAACATTCAGACAAAAGAAAAAGCCTTGTAAGTAGCTTACTTACAGGGCTTTTTTTAAGCTGATAACGGGAGTCGGACCCGTGACCTCAGCACTACCAATGCTGCGCTCTACCTCCTGAGCTATATCAGCGAGTGAATACAAGAATACTATACTAGAAAAAAGGAGATTTGTCAACCATAAGTTTTAATACAGATAAAAAAATATAAATTTTATCATTACTTCATAGCTTCACTCATCATACATATACCAAAAGCTCCATTATCAATGCAGCTTTGCGCATTTTTTTCATTAATTCCGCCCAGAGCATAAACGGGAATATTTACACTGTTACAAACTTCGCTAAGCCATTTAAGCCCTTTTGGTTCAAGTCCCTCCTTGCACCTTGTTTCAAATATATGGCTTGCCGTGATATAGGAGGCACCAAGTGCTTCAGCCTCTAAAGCCTCATTAATGCTGTGTATTGATACCCCTACAATATTAAAATTACTTAATCTTTTAATTTCTTTTTTAAATATATTAAAGGGCAGATGTATTTTCTTGTAATTCAAAATTTCACAGCTGTCAGCATAATAGTGCAGTATTATTTTAGAGCTTATTTCAATTGCTTTTTTGGCAAGGGTAGTATATTCGTCTACTGTCAAATCTTTTTCTCTTAAAATAATATAACTATAATCTGAACTATCGAGTTTTTTTATCTGATTAAGTAAATCAGAGCATAATTTTCTGTTTGTTATTGCTATTTTATTATACATATATGTACTCACTCATTACAGGCTGTAAGCCCTGTTTCTTAATTGCATCATAAACTTCCTTAACGTTTCTTCCATCACTTATTTCAAACTGCTCATCACCCTTTTTTTCGTTATCTCCATGACCGCCAATGCCTACATCAACACCTGCTGAAATCTTTGTTGCAGCAATTTTAATTGAATTATCTCTGAAACGGGCACATTCTCTTGTTGATATTGTCATACTTGCAAAGGGCAGGAATATTCTGTAAGCACACATTACCTGTAAAAGCTGTGGCTCGTGTACGTCCTTTGAATTAATTTTGTCATTATTAATAATCGGTCTTAATCTTGGACATGAAAAGGCAATATCTGCATGAGGATATTTTTGCTGTATAAGGTAGGCATGGGTTCCTACTGCAAAGGCATCCTTTCTAAAGTCAGAAAGCCCTAAAAGTGCGGCAAAGCCCACGCCTCTCATACCGCCTCTTATTGCTCTTTCCTGTGCGTTTAACCTGTACGGGAAAATTCTTTTGTGGCCTGCAAGGTGTAGAGTTTCGTATTTGTCAGAGTTGTAAGTTTCCTGGAATACTGTTACATAGTCGGCTCCGCATTGGTGTAAATATTGGTATTCATCAGTATTCATAGGATAAACTTCAAGTCCTGTTACCTTAAAATATTTTTTTGCTATTTTACAAGCCTCTCCTATGTATTCCACACTTGACATTTTTTTGCTTTCGCCTGTAAGTATAAGTACTTCCTCAAGCCCTGTTTCTGAAATGGCCTTCATTTCTCTTTCTATTTCCTCTGTATTGAGCTTTGCTCTGTGAATTTTGTTGTGACAGTTAAAGCCGCAGTAAATACAGTAGTTTTCACAATAGTTTGCAATATAAAGAGGTGTAAACATCTGTATGCTGTTTCCAAAGTGCTTTCTTGTTTCAAGCTGTGCCCTTTGGGCAATTTCCTCAAGCATAGGAAGTGCGGCAGGGGAAAGGAGAGCCCCAAAGTCATCAAGGCTTAATACATCCTTTTCCAACGCTGCTTTTACGTCTTCTGCTGTGTATTTATCGGCATTGTAGCTTTCCATTGCCGCAATTACCTTATCCTGTATTTCAGAGCCTATATCCTCCATATCGGGAAGATATTTCATATGGTCAATTCTTAATTCCGGGTTTGTTAATTCATTCATTTTTATATCTCCTAACAATTAATCTCTTAAAAATCCTGTAAGAGGTGATGAGGCACTTGCCTTATCTCTTACTCTGCCCATACCTGATATATAAGCTGTTCTGCCGGCTTCAATAGCTTTTTTAAATGCTTCAGCCATAGCAGGAATGTTTCCTGCTGTTGCAATAGCCGTATTAGCCATAACAGCAGCAGCGCCCATTTCCATAGCCTCACAGGCATGAGAAGGTCTGCCTATACCTGCATCTACAATAACAGGCAAATCAATTTCTTCGATTAATATTTTAATAAATTCCTTAGTAACAATGCCCTTGTTAGTGCCTATAGGAGCACCTAAGGGCATAATAGTTGCAGCGCCTGCACTTTTTAAATCCCTTGCAACATTAAGATCCGGATACATATAAGGCATTACAATAAAGCCTTCGTTAGCAAGAATTTCAGTTGCTTTGACTGTTTCATAGTTATCAGGAAGAAGATATTTAGAATCCCTCATTATTTCAATTTTAACAAAGTCACCGCAGCCCAATTCTCTTGAAAGTCTTGCTATTCTTACAGCCTCATCGGCATTTCTTGCGCCTGACGTGTTTGGAAGAAGTGTAACTCCCTTTGGTATATAATCCAAAATATTGTCTACATCTGAATTTGCTCTTCTTAAAGCAAGAGTAATAATTTCAGCTCCCGCATTTTCTACTGCCGCCTTAATAAGGTCAAGGGAGTATTTGCCTGAGCCCAATATAAATCTTGAATTAAATTCGTGACCGCCTATAATTAATTTATCCTTTTCCATTTTCATATCTCCTTTATTCCAAGTAAAAATCTTAAAGCCATATTTGCCTGATGCATTGCGCATATACCTACTCTGGGCGCCATAAGTCCAAGCCCCTGTTCAATGCCTGATACACCATCGCCGCATATATAAAGCCTGTTATTTATTTTTTTTGTTAGTATTGTGTTTGATGAGCCGTAGCCTGCCATACCTGTAGCTGAAATAACAGTTGTATTTTCTGTTTCGGTAAGTAAGGTGTTTATAAGCATAGCCTTGTTTTCTGCTTTGTCAAAACATTCACATACCAGCTCATATCCCTTAAATATTTTTGAGGCATTTTCTTCTGTTACTTTTATATTTTGGGAATCAATTTCCACAACGGGACTGATGTTTTTTATTATTTCGGTAAGGGCATCGGTTTTTGCTCTGCCTATATCCTTAATATAGTACTGCTGTCTGTTAAGGTTTGTTACATCTACATTGTCAAAGTCAATAAGGAGGAGCTTTCCTACACCTGCCCTTGCAAGGGAAACCGCAACATTTGAGCCTAAACCGCCAAGTCCAGCAATGGCAATTTTACTGTTTTTTAGTTTTTGGTATATTTTTATGCCGTGTCTTTCAATTAAGGCATTGTTAAATTCTTCTGCCGTCATATCAGCCTCCACCCACAAACGTTACAATTTCCAATGTGTCATTTTCACTTATAACATAGGTCTCATATTTGCTTTTTGGCAAAATATTTCCGTTAAGCTCAATGGCTACAAGTTCGGGTCTGTAGTTATGGGACAAAAGATATTCCTTAACTGTCATACCCTTTGCGTTAATTTCTTCTTTGCCGTTAATTACTGCCATAAATTCACCTCTTTTATTAAATAAAAAAAGGGCACACAAAGGAAACTGTACATTTGGCTGTACATCCTGCACCTTGCAGTTTTTTACTGCGGTGGTGCACCCCTTTGTGTGACCTTAGTCATCATCTGTGGCTATTTTAACAAATTATAGTATTATTGTCAAGGAATTGTAAGATAAAAATGCTTGTTTTAATAATGAAATTATTGTATACTTATAAATTGACGAAGTGTTGCGTTTTATATTTCGGAGGGGTTTATGAAGAAAAAAATAATGACCGGGGCAGGCTTAATTATTATTGCTTTTATGCTGTGGTTTTCCGTTATTAACAATTTTAATATAGGTATTTTAGTTCCAATGATAATTGGCGTAATAATTGCCATATGGTGTTATTTGCCTGATAATCGTATTATTAAATGGTTAAAAATATTGTTTATGGCTTTTGTGACGGTGCTTGTTTTACTTATGGCTTTTGTGGGAATAATGGCGCATAGCAATTCGGCAGAGTTTGATGAAGAGGCTGTTATTGTTCTGGGCTGCGGCTTACACGGAACTGTTCCCAGCGGCAATCTTGTGGATAGGCTTAATAAGGCTGTTGAATATCACGGCAAAAATCCTGATGCTACCATTGTAGTAAGCGGAGGTCAGGGACCACAGGAGGGATGCACGGAGGCAGAGGCAATGCATAAATATCTTATTGAAAACGGTGTGCCCGATAATATTATTATAGAGGAATCAAAGGCAACGTCTACAAATGAAAATTACAGGTTTTCAAAGGAAATACTTGATGATATTTTTGGTGAGGGCTACGAGGTTGTGTATATTACAAACTCCTTCCATTCCTACAGGGCAGGAGAGCTTGCAAGGCTTAACGGTCTTAATGCAAAGGCATATAACGCAAGAACTAAGTTTTCATCACTTATACCGAATTATTGCAGAGAAGTTTTTGCCGTAATACAGCTTTGGGTATTTGGTAAATAGATTTAGGAGGAACATTTATGGCTTATGAAAGTTTTGCACAGGTATATGACAAATTTATGGAGGATACTCCCTATGACAGATGGGCTGAATATATAAAGGAAATATTTAAAAGACACGGACTTGTAAATAACACAAATATAATAGCTGATTTGGGCTGTGGTACGGGAAATATGACGGAAAGATTTGCTGAAAGCGGTTATGATATGATAGGTATTGATGCTTCAGCGGAAATGCTTGCAATGGCAAGTGAAAAAGCTATTGAAAAAAATTTGGATATTTTATATCTTAATCAGGATATGAGAGAATTTGAACTTTATGGTACTGTTGATGCCATAATCTCAACCTGTGACAGTATTAATTATATTACGGAACCGAAAGATTTGTTTAGAGTTTTTGAGCTTGTGGACAATTTCCTTGAGCCAAATGGAC
>CABVEG010000104.1 GCA_902497185.1 uncultured Eubacteriales bacterium
AAAGGAGGAATATGGGGATGATTTCAAATCAAATTTTACAGAGCACTATTGACGGTCTTAAAAATATTACAAGACGTGAATTAAGTGTTGCTGAAAGAGAAGGCAAAATTGTAGCGACAACAGAAGAAGAAATGGTAAATGCCACTATTGACAGTGCAGATATTTTCATTGCAAGCCCTGCTGAAAATCAGCTGGTTCAAGGATACCAGTACTTTAAGGTATTTGACAACGGTTCTGCTGAATACATAGTAATTATTAAAGGCGATGACGAAGAAACATACCGTATAGGTAAAATGACGGCCTTCCAGATCCAGAATCTTCTTGTAGCATATAAAGAAAGATATGACAGAGATAATTTTATCAAAAATTTACTCCTTGATAATCTTCTCCTTGTTGATATTTATTCAAGAGCTAAAAAGCTTCACATTGAAAACTCTGTAAGAAGAATAGTATATCTTATTGAAACAGAAATTGACAAGGACCTTAACGTTGTTGAGATTGTAAGAAGTATTTTCCCAACTAAGCAAAAGGACTTTGTTACTGCTGTTGATGAAAAGAGTATTATCCTTGTTAAAGAGTTAAAGGATAAAGACGGCAGAGAGGAAATTGAATCTATTGCAAAAAGCATCTATGATACACTTACGGCAGAGGCTATGACTAATATTTATGTTTCTATAGGTACTGCAGTAAATGACCTTAAAAATGTATCATTATCTTACAAAGAGGCAAAGCTTGCCCTTGAGGTAGGAAAAATATTTGAAGAAAACAAAAATATAGTAAACTATGAACAGTTGGGTATCGGCAGACTTATATATCAGCTTGATGGTTCATTATGCAAGATGTTTGTAAATGAAGTTCTCCACGGTATATCTATGGATCAGTTTGACGAGGAAACTCTTACTACAGTAAACAAATTCTTTGAAAACAACCTTAATGTATCAGAAACTTCACGTCAGCTCTATATTCACAGAAACACCCTTGTGTACAGACTGGACAAGCTTGAGAAGATGACAGGTCTTGACCTTAGAAATTTTGATGACGCAATTATATTCAAGATTATGCTTATGGTCAGCAAATATCTTAACTACAGAGAAAGCTATATGTATTAATTTTAATCAGCTGTTTTCTTAAAGGAAAGGAAGTTTATCTCTATGATTAAAATGGAGAATGTCACTAAGGTCTATGAAAACGGGGCTGTAGGTCTGCGTGACTTTAATTTACAGATTAACAAAGGAGATTTTGTGTTTGTTGTAGGTTCTTCCGGTTCAGGCAAATCAACCTTTATACGTCTTTTACTTAAAGAGGTTGAACCCACAGACGGTAAAATCATTATTAACGGCACAGACATAACTACACTTAAAAGACGGCAGATTCCTTATTTAAGACGTAAGATAGGTGTAGTATTTCAGGATTTCCGTCTTCTGCCCTCAAAGACAGTGTATGAAAACGTTGCCTTTGCCATGCAGGTAGTAGAAACAAATCCTAAAATTATAAGACGTAATGTACCTCAAATTTTGGCTATGGTTGGACTTGCTAAAAAAATAAACGCATATCCTAATCAGCTTTCAGGCGGTGAGCAGCAGAGAGTTGCCCTAGCCAGAGCTATTATTAACAGACCGCCTATTCTTCTTGCTGATGAACCTACAGGTAATCTTGATCCTGATACAGCTTGGGAGATTATGGACTTAATTCAGGAAATTAACAGAAACGGTACTACTGTTGTAATTTCCACACACGCCAAGGATATAGTAGACAGAATGCAAAAGAGAGTTGTAGAAATAAACAAGGGCGTTGTACTTAGAGATGTCGAAGGTGGTGGATACAGCGATGAAGCTGAGAACATGGAAATATTATATTAATCAGGGCTTAAGAGGCATATTTAAAAACGGTCTTATGAGTTTTGCCTCTATAGTTATTGTAAGTGCCTGTATATTTGTTGTTATACTCTCTCTTTGTATAATAACAAATGTAGATTATATGCTCAAACAAATTGAATCAGACATTGGTGTCACTCTTTTCCTTGGAGAAAAGCCAACACAGGAGGATGTAGACTCCTTAATTGCTCAGATAAAAAATATGCCTGAAGTCAGCGATGTTACATTTATAACATCTGATGACGCTCTTGAAGACGCAAAGAGAATGTATTCAACAGATCTTTTAGACGGACTTAAAGACGACAATCCATTTCCTCGTTCCCTTGAAATAAAGCTCAAGGATATAAAATATCAAAAAAGCTTTATTTCAAAAGCAGAGCAGCTCCAGTGGGATTTTGAAGAACAGATTTTAGGTATAAGTCAGGCTGATACACCGGCAACAGACAGTGCACAGGAGCAGCCTAATGCACAGCAAACTACACAAAAGACAGCAGGTATTTTTACTGATACAGTTTATGCTGAACCTGCAACGCAAGCTGCCACACAGGCATCACAGCCTGCAACCCAGGCTACAGTTAATCCAAGTGCCAAGGATTCAGAGGCTGCTGATCCTGCCAATCAGGCAAAATCCGCAGAGCCTACTCCGGAAGTTATTACACAGGCACAGGCTGCAACAAGCTCAGGAGAGCCTAATCTTGGAGATGCCGATTATCAGTTTCAGGGTATTGAGCTTATAAGTCATGCTCAGCAGCTTACTGAAACTCTTATTACTATTGACACGGCATTTAAGCTCGTATCTGTTGTACTTGTTGCAATACTTAGTATTGTTTCAATAGGTATTATTATGAATACAATTAAGCTTACTGTATTTATACGTAAAAATGAAATCAATATTATGAAATACGTTGGTGCAACTGACTGGTTTATAAGATGGCCATTTATTATTGAAGGTGTTATCATCGGTCTTATAGGTGCAATTATACCGTCTGTTATATGTACAATAGGCTATATAAACCTTTATAATTTCTTTAATTCAGATTATGCTGTTTTAAGAAACATTGCACAGCTTAAACCTGCTATGGACATATTTACAATAATTATTCCTATTGCCCTTTTAGTAGGTATGCTTATAGGTGCTGTGGGCAGTGTCAGCTCAATAAGAAAGCATCTTAACGTATAAAAATAAAAACAAAGAAGTGAGAAATTTTATGAATAAAAGATTTGCAGGGATTGCATTATCCCTATTATTGTCTTTTTCGGCTGTTAGTGTTCAGGCAGAATCCGTATCTTCACTAAAAAACAAAAGTTCTGCCTTTAAAACACAAATTAACGAAACACAGCAAAAGCTTGACCAGACTAATGCCCAAAAGCAGACTGCTCAATCTGAGGTAGATAAACTTGACAAGGAGCTTGCAACGGTTCAGGCTGAATTGAATCAGCTTAACTCAAAGCTCAGTGAAACAACTACAAGACTTCAGCAAAAGCAAAAAGAACTTGAAGAGGCAAAAAAAGTCAAGGAAGACCAATACGATTCTCTAAAAAAGAGAATAAGAGTTATGTACGAATACGGTGATTCAGGGTATCTTGAGGTTATATTAGGCGCTGATAATTTTTCAGACTTTTTGACAAGAGTTGAGTACGCAAACCGTATTATGAAGCATGACAGAGAGCTTTTGACACAGTATGTTGAAGCCGAAAGAATAATAAACGAAAATGTAATAGAAATTGCCAATGACAAAAAGACAATTGAAACATTAAAGGCTCAGCAAACCACAAAACAACAGGAGCTTGATGCTAAAATTATACAAAAAACTGCCGTAGTAAAGCAGCTTGACTCTAATGCCGCAACCTACGAGGCTCAAATTGCTGACCTTGAACAACAGGACAAAACGGTTCAGGATCTTATACAGAAAGCTCAAAAGGCAGCAGAAGAGGCTCAAAAGGCAGCTCAGAAAGCACAGCAGTCAACTACAATAAGAAACAGCGCAAATGCCGGCAAGGTTTACAATTCAGACGGCAAGCACTTTCAGTATCCTGTGCCTGCATATCAGGGCTATGCTCCAAATTCAGGCTATGGTTACAGAGGAAGCCCTATAAGCGGCAAGCAGGAATTCCACACAGGACTTGACTTAAAGGCTACTCTTAACACTGATATAGTTGCTGCTGAAAGCGGTACTGTTATTTACGCAGGTTGGAGAGGCGGATACGGCAAGTGTATTATTATCGACCATGGCGGCGGTTATTCAACACTTTATGCCCACAACAATGTATTGTATGCTTCCGTAGGACAACAGGTATCAAGAGGTCAGGTTATATCAGGTGCAGGTACAACAGGATATTCTACAGGCGTTCACTTGCATTTTGAGGTAAGAATTAACGGTCAGCATACCAACCCTACAGGATATATATACTAAGGAAAACTTATTATATTTTAATATAATAAGTATTTCCATAACTTCGATGAGGTGAAGCTATGAATAATAAAATGGTGCTCGGCATACTTTCAGTATATGCAGTTATATTGTGCGGTGTTTTAGCGCTGCAAATTGCACAGAGTAAAGCTATAAACCCTACACCTTCAAATTCAGAAACCGTTGCAGTTGAGGACAGGCTGGACTCTGCTGTTGTAATATATGAAAACAGTCCGGTTATGCTTGTTGATAAAGCTCAAATGCTTATAAACAAAAAGGATCCTGCTATGGTTCCTGTTTTTGAAAATCAAACCATATATGTTCCCACTGCCTTTTTTCAGTCAGCCTATAATGCTGCCGCATCAGAGGATTTATCCTCCTGCCAAGCAACAATAAGACTTGATAATCAGGCATTGGTTCTTGACAGAAAAACTGCCGACCTTGTTGACAGCTCACGAGAAAAGGACATTGAATATAACAACAAAGTATTTATAAAAAACGGTTGTATATATGTACCGGTTGAAGTTTTTGCAGAGGCATTTGACAAATCAGTGCACTACTATGATAACCTTGTAATTATATCTGATATGAAAAATGTTTTTACCGATACTGAAAGCACAGACTTCATAAACAGCCTTAAATCACAGGTTAATGACCTACCATATGTAGGCAGTGAAGAAAATATGAAGGAAATATCAGATATTGGCACAGCTGATAATATATTAAAACAAATAGGTACAAACGAAAACAGCAACGCTTCCCATGATGCGATCAAGCTCCTTGAAAACAAGGACAGCAACACTGTATGTACATCTAACGGTTATATATATTATGGAAACAACAATGTTATTTATGTGTTAAATACTGAAAATAATATACTTAGCACAGTATCTGTTATTAAATTTGAAAATGAATTTAAAAGCCAAAAACTTTATGTCAACAATAACACACTTATTGTCTTGGGAAATCAATCAAGCAATGACGAAAATAACGAAAATGAATTTTCTCACAGTTCAATAGCTTGTGTATATGACATTACAAACCCTGTTAAGCCTGCAAAACTTAAAGAGCTTGAAATTGAAGGCTATTATGAAAACTCCATACTTTATAACGGATATATATATCTTTTAATAAGAGCTCCAATAACAGAGCTTACAAAAAACGGACATTATTATCCTCCATCTTACAAAGATTCTGCATCAACTGAAGAAATTAATATTCTTTCTTATGAAAATATGCAGTATTTCCCTGAAGGCAAGGGTAAGGACTATACAATAGTGGCTTCAATCAATATAGAAGATGTTATTACACCTTCCGAAGTAAAAGCTTATTTATGCAGCGGCGACAATATATATATGTCAAGTACAGGTATATATGTAGCAAAAAACAGATACAATGCTTTTGATTCAAATGAAAATGTTGAAAATACATTTATATACAAATTAGGTCTTTCAAGCGGTAAAATATATACTTCCGGAAAGGGAAACGTAAAAGGATATGTTCCTAACAAGAACTCAATGAATGAGTATTCAGGCTATTTCAGACTTGTTACACAGTTTAAAAAGAGAGGCTCCAATAAAGATATAACTAATGTTTATATTCTTAATAACAACCTTGAAATGTGTGGCTATGCAAACGAAATAGTGTCAGGAGCTAACATAGGTTCTACTATTTTCTCTCAAAATATGCTTTTTATAACACCTGAAAACAGTCAGTCAATTTATTCAGTTGACCTGAAAGAGCCAACTAATCCAAAAGGAAACGGTGTATTAAGGCTTTCAACATACTTGTTTCAATATTTCCTCTACAGCGAAGAGCTTGGAAGAGGAAATATTGAAACAAGTATGTTTAAAGACACCTCATCATTCTACTTTGACAAGGAAAAGAATACCTTTACTCTTCCTGTGACAATATATGACAGTGCCGAAAAGGAAAATATAACTTTTAACGGCGGTTATGTCTATAAGGTAGACCTTGACGACGGCTTTGAAAGACTTGGAAGTCTTACTATGCCTGACGGTGTTTCAGTTATC
>CABVEG010000105.1 GCA_902497185.1 uncultured Eubacteriales bacterium
AAGGTTGAAATATAGATTTTATTATTTAAGGGGATTTTAAGAGATGTCTATTTTGGTAAGTACAAGTATGTACAGCAGTAAAAACTTTAAAAACATACTGCATTTTATTGAAAAGTATAATGGTAAGGTCGGTGCGGAAATTTTTCCAAGATTTGATGAGCCTGAATTTGAGGGAGTGCTCAGAGAATGTTTACCTGCATTAAAGCAGGTGCCCATAAGTATCCATGAGCCTTATTTTGAGGTGGAGCATACAGCGGATTTTGACAGCAGGGAGTATAGGGTAACTATGCACAGACTTAGTTCAATGATTAAGTTTGGTTCAATTATGGGCTGCGAATATATCGTTTATCATCATAATAACTGCGCTGTGCCCTACGATAAAAAGGAAGAGCTTTTGAAGATTTCACAAGATAATCTTCACGAAGTAAGTCAGCTTTTGCTTCCTTATGGTATTAAGACTGCCGTTGAAAATGCAGGTACTGTTGCAAAGAATACAATGCTTCTTAATGAGAAGGAATTTATTGCTCTTTGCAAGGAAAGCGTTTGTAATGTGGTTATTGATTTAGGTCATATTAATGCTAATGGCTGGAATTTGAGAAATGTAATGTCTGCACTTAAGAACAGAATTATTGCTTATCATATTCATAATAACTACGGCAATAGGGATGAGCATAATAGAATTTTTGATGGAACTCTTGATTTTAATGAATTTTTAAATTACTATTTTGAACTGACGCCTAAGGCAAACCTTGTTCTTGAATATAGTGAGGAGCTTGCTGAAAGAGAGGATGAAATATGTGAGGACATAAATTACCTTCTTGAAGTGTTTGAAAATGCTAATAAGGCTTTGGCGTAATAATGAAGTTTTTTTGGAGCTTTGCTTAGGCAGAGCTTCTTTTTTTACTTTATATACAAAAAAAGAAGAAGTACATTTGTACTTCTTCCTTAATACGGAGTAGGAGAGATTTGAACTCTCGCGCCGCGCAAACGACCTACTCCCTTAGCAGGGGAGCCCCTTCAGCCACTTGGGTACTACTCCAAAAAAGCCTGATATGCATTGTCACTCACAACGCTTAATTAGTATATCATATAAATGAGGTCGTGTCAAGACTTTTTTTATAAAATCAAAAAGAAAGTTAAACCTGACAAAAGACTTATAAGCCAGCCGCATACTACGTCCAAGGGATAATGAATCCCTGTCATTACTCTTGAAATTCCTGTAAAAAAGGCAAATAACACAAATAGAGGCACAAGTGAGGGGTAAATAATTAAATAACTTAATGAAATAATCATTGAACTGCAAGCGTGATTGCTTGGAAAAGAACCACTTGCCTTATGGTCTACAAGTTTTTCAATATCGCCTCTTAAAAATGGTCTTGGCTTATTTAAAATCTTCCTTAATGTCGTATTGAACAAAAGGGTAAAGAACGGAACAGCAATTACTTTTGCTATTCCGTTTCCGCCCTTTAACAACAATGTAATTATGCCCACAAAATATATAATTATGAATGCAGGCTTTGAAAAATTTGAAATAAAGATTGCAGTTTTCTTTAATTTTTCGTTTTTTGCCGTATAAAAATATATTTTGTTAAAAAGCCTATTGTTCATTCCATACACCGTCAAATACAAATGTTGCAGGACCTGTCATATAAACATGATTATCCTTTTCGCTCCACTCAATAGTGAGAGTTCCGCCTAAAAGTTTAACATCAACAGGAACTCTTGGGCACTTACCCTGTAAGTTTGCAGCAACAACAGTAGCACAGGTACCTGTACCGCAAGCCCATGTTTCTCCTGTACCTCTTTCCCACACTCTCATATTAAGGTGAGTTTCATCAACATATTCAACAAATTCAACATTTGTTTTTCTTGGAAAAACAGAGTTGGTTTCAAGACTTGGACCATAATAATCAACACCAAAATCCTTAACAGGTGTGTCAATAAATGTAACAGCGTGAGGATTACCCATTGATACACAGGTAAATTCAAAATCCTTACCCTGAGAATTAAGCTTTAAGTCCATAACGGCTTTAACACCTGCAACCTTTGAATCAGTTGCTTCAGCATTAACAGGCACATTGCAGGGCTCTAAAATAGGCTCTCCCATATCTACTGTAAGCATTTCGGCATCGCCCTGTTCGTTTAAGTGTACTTCAATTACCTTTATGCCTGCAAGGGTTTCAAGCCTTATAGGATTTTTCTTTACAATACCTCTGTCATATACATAACGTCCTACACATCTTGATGCATTGCCGCACATTTCAGACTCAGAGCCATCAGGATTAAACATTCTCATTCTGCAATCGTTTTCCGGATTTTCAGGAGGACATATAAGTACAAGACCGTCAGAGCCTATACCAAAGTGTCTGTCGCTTATTGCCTGTGAAATCTTTGCAGGGTCAGCTACTCTTTCCTCAAAACAGTTTACATATACATAGTCATTGCCACAGCCGTGCATTTTTGTAAATTTCATAATATCACTCTCCTATGTTTTTTCTTTTTATATAAGATACCATAAAATATTATTAAATGCAAGGGAATGTTTTCCTATTTTAAATTTATATTTCCTATTTTAAATTTATATTTGCATATCCATCAGGTACTTTGCCGTTAAATATGGTATTTACAAGCATAAGTTTTCTCTTTACACACAAATTTTTGCCAAACACCGGATTTACAACGGTTACATTACATTCTATATTAAGCCAAACCTGATAAGATACCTGATTTACACCTGCTGATGTAAGGGAGCACTCATAGTCGGCTTTAGCATCTCCCATTGAGGATATATGCACAGGAATATTAAAGCCCAGCCTTGAAAGTATGGGAAGTCCGCTGAATGCTCCTATAGGTACATTTATTTGATGGTATGACAGTTCGTTCATATTTTCTGAAAGCCGTGCCGTTATTTTGTTTGTAACACTGTTTATTAAAATGGAGTTGAGGTTAATATGACTTGTGTCTGTGTTTGTAATTTCTTCCGTAAAATCCTTTGTTGTTATGTTCATTTCAGATATAACGCTGTCAGCGGCAGAGTTTATTTCATTGTTTATTTTTGTTATGGCATATCTGTTGCATATATCTGTAATTATAGGCAGTACAAAGTGATTGAAGCATATTGAAACAAGTATGAAACATAATGTTACAATTATTGCTAAAAAAGCTAACTTTTTCTTAATAAACTCACCTTCTATGTTAAAGTTAATAATAAATTATGAAAATTTTTCTTTATATATCGGTTATAATTTGATATAATCATTATATGAAAGAAGTCATATAAATATATTTATAAATAATTTTTATGAGTTTTTAAGGAGGAAAAAGTATGAATCCACCTGATAATAAAGGAGAAGATTTAGGCGGTACTAAAATATTAACTGATATTCCAAACTACAAAAAGAATATTGAAAGAGAGAAGAAAAAAGTTAACTCAAGGGATGAAATGGCAAGTGACAGGGAAGGTATCAGAGATGACAGCTCAGCAAAAAGGCATAGCTCTGAAAGAAATGTTATGAAGAAAAAAACATCTGATTCGTCCCATAGTCACAACCATAGTCTGGGCAATGGCAAAAAGAAGAAAAAGAAGGAAAGGTCAAAGCCTTTTTCAGTATTTTTAACTGCTCTTATGATGCTTGCAATTATGCTGGGTTTTGCTGTGTGCGGAGGTCTTGTGGGTGCTTATGTAGGTATAATAAACAGTATACCTGAGCTTGGCGTTGTGAATATTAAGCCCGGTACATATACTTCTATTATATATGATGATAATGGTACAGAGGTAAGCAAACTTCATGGCGGAGAAAACAGAGAATACGTTTCTCTTGACCAAATTCCCGAATATATGCAGCAGGCAGTAATTGCCATTGAGGACGAAAGATTTTATGACCATAATGGTGTGGATATTCAGGGCTTTGCAAGAGCTATATATTCCACTGCCACAGGCAAGCAGATGCAGGGCGGCTCCACAATTACCCAGCAGCTTATAAAAAACAACGTAACAAAGGTTACTCGTAACACACCTAAAACTAAGATTAAGGAGCAGTATCTTGCCCTTATGTATGAGAAAAAGCTTAAAGAGGCTTATGGCTCTAAAGAGGCAGCAAAAAATTATATACTTGAGCTTTATCTTAATACAATAGCTTTGGGACACGGCTACAGTGGTGTAAAGACGGCAGCGGAAGGCTACTTTGGTAAGGAACCGAGCCAGCTTTCTCTTGCAGAATGTGCCTGCCTTGCAGGTATTACAAATAATCCAAGTCTTTACTCTCCAAGGACGCAGCCTGAAAATAACAGAAGACGACAGACAATTATCCTTAATTATATGCTTACTCAGGGCAGAATTACCCAGGAAGAGTATAATCAGGCAATTAATGAAGATATTTATGCAAACATAAGAGAAACCGACTCTATAAATGACAGTCAAAAGCAAAACGATACCGTTATTCACAGCTATTATGAAGATGCCCTTGTTGAACAGATTTCAAAGGATCTTCAGAATAAGTATAATTGGTCCGTTGAAGAAGCGAACAATGTAATTTATAACGGTGGTTTACAGATTTATTCAAATCTTGACCAAAATATACAGAATATTGTTGATGCAGAATATAATGATGACAATAATTTTCCTAATGTATACTATTGTATAGATGTTGATTACAGAGTATCGGTTGAGGACAAGACAACAGGTGAACAAACTCATTCTCAGTATAATACTTTTGCACGTTCAAGAGCAGGTGCAGAGGCATGGGTTGCTGACAAGAAGGCAGAAATTGAAAACGGTCTTGGAGAAAATGAAGAAATTGCTGCTGAATCCGTATATTATAACAAACAGCCTCAATCAGCCATGGTTATTATTGATTACCATACCGGTGAAGTTAAGGCTATTGCAGGCGGAAGAGGCGAAAAAACCGTAAACAGAGGCTTTAACAGAGCAACTGATTCAGCAAGACAGCCGGGCTCCGTATTTAAGGTTCTTGCGGCATATGCTCCTGCCGTTGATTTAGGAAAAGTAACAAATGCTACAACAATTGTAGATGAGCCTTATGAAACTGCAGACGGCTATGCTCCTAAAAACTGGTGGGGAAATAGCTACAGAGGTGCCGTAAATGCCAGAACAGGTATTAAAAATTCCATGAATATTGTTGCAGTTAAGATTATGGTTGAAACAGGTATTGACCTTTGTTATAACTATCTGCTTAACTTTGGATTTACTACCCTTGAAAATGATAATCATGCAGCTACGGCATTAGGTGGTCTTACAAACGGTGTTACACAGCTTGAGGTTGCTGCCGCTTATGGCACAATAGCAAATCAGGGACAGTACATTAAGCCGTGTTTCTATGATAAGGTATTAGACCATGACGGTAATGTTTTGCTTGAAAATACAAAGGAAACAAAGCAGGTATTAAAGTCCTCAACAGGATATATTCTTACTGAAATGATGACTGATACCATTAAGTCAGGTACAGGTACTAAGGCAAACCTTGGTGAAATGCCTGTAGCAGGTAAGACAGGTACAACTACAGATTCAAAGGATTTAACATTTGTAGGATATACTCCATATTATGTTTGCAGTATCTGGCTTGGATATGACAGATACGACAGCAATGTTAAAAATATGAATAATGTAAATCAGTCACAGCACCTTGTAATGTGGCGTGATGTAATGTCAAAAATACATGAAAATCTTGAGGTTAAGGACTTTGAAATGCCTGATACGGTTGAAAAGGCAACCGTGTGTAAAATATCAGGTAAACTTGCCAGATCCGGCTGTCCGTCTGTAACAGATTACTTTGATAAAGAATCATTAGATGGATACTGCACAAGCCATAAGGGCTTTTCAGGTACGGTATTTTCAAGCGGCAGCTCCTATGGATACAAGAGCAACAGCTCTAGGGGCAGCAGCTCCGGACATACATCAACTGCCGGTGAAAGCAGCACAACAGGCAGTGGGGAAGAGTCGGGAGGAGATAATAGTGTAAATTCAGAGGACACTAATAATTCCTCAACAGATACAGGTACAGCAGGTACGGCAGGTACAGGAGAAGCCTCCGGTGCAGAAACACCTGCGGCAGAAGCCCCTGCAGCAGAAACGCCTGCGGTGGAAACACCTGCGGCAGATGCTCCGGCAGCAACACAATAAATAAAGTTTAAAGCGGCAAAGTACAGTTTAGTACAGTGCCGCTTTTTTTACTTTTTGCTTTTATTTATGCTGTATATAAGACTTGCAATAAGGATAATAAAGGCAGCAAAGCCTCCTATACTTCCTAATGAAAAG
>CABVEG010000106.1 GCA_902497185.1 uncultured Eubacteriales bacterium
TTAGTGTATACAGGTTTTTATTAACCTGATAAAAATGAGGAGGATTTTATGAAAAAGGGAATTAGTTTATTTATTTCAATTATTTTATTATTCAATTTTACTTTACCAACATTAGGCGCAGAAAACAGTGTAAATGATACAAATAATAATGTTAAGGATATTTCTGAATATATTAACCCTGATTACGAAGAATATCTTAATAAAATTAAGGATTTACCTGAGGAAGAATATAAGGAAAGATTATTGCTTGCTCCTTCAGAGTATACATATAATGAAAAATATGTATCAGATACTGATATGTATGCTGCAAGAGCTTCTTCTTATGCATCAACATATGATTCTATATCAGGTATGTCAATAGATTATGAAAATATATTTGACTATACTTCTCCGGGTCAAATTGGATGGAGCTTTGCTGCATGTGACGCCTTAGAAATATATTTAAGAAAAAAATGTTCTGTTAAAAAAGATGACTGCAATTTTTCTGCAATTCGTTTAATGCAGCAAATCAGCAGTACAATTGTACCTGATGAATATGCTATGAAGGATGGGGAGTATGGTACAGGTAATTTTTCATATGCATCAGCTTATTGGATGCGAACTGAGCATAGTCTTGAAAATGAAAATATTTATGTTACAGATACAATTTCTTTGAGTGATTTGAGCAGATGGTCAAGTGAAGAACAGGCAGATGAAAGAATAGATTCTATTAAAAATATGGTTAGGAATTATGGCGGTGTATTTGCTCAATGTGAGTTGTATACAGGAGCTTTTGATCAATATTATTCTTCTTATAATAATAATGAGGGAGGAGAAATACAAACAGGACAAAGTTTAACCGGAGGAATTGTAATAGTTGGTTGGGACGATAACTATGCTGTTAATAAGTTTGGTTCAAGTAAGCCGGATAGCCCAGGTGCGTTTAAGGTAATTACAAATATGAGGGTTGAGCCTGACAGTGGAACATTACAGTTAGGTGCATTTTATATATCTTATGATATGGTTAGATTTTTAACAGATGTTTCTGCGATAAAGAAAGCAGTTGCGGAAGCCTATGCAAAGCATACATATGAATATGATAAAAAGGCACATAGAGGAATATCAAATGGAAACACAACTACAAATGTATATGCCAATAAATATGTTAGTACAGGAGATGCTGAAAAAGTAAAGTCAATCACCACATATTGTGAGGTGCCTAATTCAAACTTTAATGTATATATTAGTAAGGATGGCAGTATGTCAAATTTGCAAAAAGTAAATATACAGGGGGCTTCAAGTAGTGGATATAAAGTATACAATATGGGATATGTAACAATGACACTATCTGAGGAGTTAATTATTGATGGTGATTTTACTGTTGCAATTCAGGTAGAAACACCTATGACTTCTGCAAAATCAATACCACAGGAAATTTTTCCTGTTGACAATTCCAATATTAGCGGGAGATGCTTTATAGCTAATGACATAAGTTCAATAAAAAATGGAAATTACACAGATTGTGGCAGCAGAAATAATATAATAAAGGTTAATGTTAGTGGTGCAGATATACAGTGGAAATTTGACGATAGTGAATTTAACCAAATTAAGAATAGCACAGTTACTGACAAAGCTATAAAGGGACTGCATATTAACGGTAGTATAGGATTTTCCGATTCAAATAAAAGGATTAAGGGTACAACGTTTTATAATTATGCATTAATGACGAAAACAAATAACTATAAAAATAAATCACTTAGCTTTTATGTTAATGGTCCAAGTAAAATATATGTAGTAGGAAAATCTAATAGTGAGAATATAACAAGAAGAATAGCTGTGTATTCAGATAGTACAAAAGAAACCGAATATATAAATATGTCATCCCCTAATGGTTACAGCTATAGCTATGACGGAGGTGCAGGTTACATATATTTATATTCTGTGGATGATAATATACGAATATATAGTGTAGCAGTTGAAGGTTATGACGAGGATGATTGGTATCCTTTAGATGATGGAGATCAAATAGAATGGGATTTTTCTGATTTATATACAAATATAACAAGTGCAACGGGTTTAGCAAGGATAACAGAAAATATAGAATATAATGGTATGTATTTATATGCTGATACTAATAATTATATGGTAGCTGTTAAAAACGAAAGTACATCCAAAAATGGATACAGATATTATTATGGTTTAGACTTAGAAGGCAGCGGCTCTGACAGTTATAGAACCATTGCTTTTGATGTTAAGCCTGAATCAGATTTATATATTACGGCAAGAACATCAGCAGCAGCAACAGGAGAATTGTATTTAACAAATAAATATGGCTGTGACTTAGATACGGATATAAATAAAGAAAGTCTTACAATAAGCTCTAATATTGAAACCTATAAGATTCATTACAACGGTTACGGGGAAAGAGTTTATTTAAGGTCTAAAGACAGCGGAATAAGGATAATGAATATTGTTGTTGATTCATTTAATGAATATGGTGCTGATGAGCATAGCTTAAATCCGAGCAATATAGATGATTTAGCTGTTGGAAGTACTATAACTAATAAGGCTATAAATGATTATCGAATTTTGGGAATTGAAGAAAAGCCTGCGCAAATAATTGCGTCTACTGAAACAGAATATACTAAAGCGATAAGATTAATGAGTGCAGAACATTTTGAAAGGTGCGGAAAAATAAGTTTCACTATAGGTGACAGTCGTGGTACTAAGAGTTCAAATCCCGTCAGAAAAATAAGAGTGAAAGCTAAGTCTACAGTAAACGGTTCGTTGCTTGTATTAGCTGATAAATATGGCTATGTAATTGGTACAAAAACTCTTTCAACAAGCTTGAATGAATATGTATTCGATTATACGGACGATGAAAGTAAATTATATTTGTTTTCATATAATAGAGGCAGTCAAAGTTTTGTTGATATTTACAGTATTTCTAAAACAGATGTTAATTACTATACTGATGATAGCACAATAACTCTGAGTATGGATGATAACGGCTGCGGAAATTGTATTTTATCTGTTAACAATATACCGGATTTAAGTAGATACACTTTTAAAATTTTATTTGACAAAACAGAGTTATCATATGCAGGATTTGATATTACACCAAAATTAAATAATACCGCTATTGTAAGTGATATTGCAAGTGTGTCAAACAGCACAGGTTGTGTGACTATAATGTTTAACAAAGCTGACAAAATGAATTGGTCAGGAATATTGGGTATGGTAAAATTTAATTTTGTGGGAGATACAGAAGAATCAGAAGTTAAATTAGTTGCAGATAAAACACGTTAGAGGGGTGAATTTATGAGGAATATATTAAAAAGAACAGCTTTTATTCTTGCATTTATATTAATGACGGAATCAGTAATGGCAAATACTGATATGAGCTTTATTGACAGTGATGATACTGATAATGTAACTTTATTTGAAAACATAATAGATAATGAACACAGCGAGCTTGCTATAGAAACAACTACAGAGGGGCTTATTGGAGAAGATGTGGTTGAATCTTCTGCCGGTGTTATTTTAAATTTATTATTAAAAATAAGAGAGTTAAGAAGTTGTGTGGTAAGGGACGGTGTTGTTTCAGATTCAGCAATAGATTATGAAATTGAGGACAACAACTTTCCGGATAAAATCAAAGGCTTACTTAATGATAGATATTTTGAGCTAAATGAAACAGAGAGATTTTTCATTAATCAATATTTGTATGTCAGAGAAGATACTATGACAATTTGCGGAGAACAGGGCTTAGACATTGAAATGTCAATACCGTATGCTTTGATTATGCAGATTTTAAATGTTGATTTTGAAGATGCAAAAGCTATGGTTATAGTTAATGAAAGCGAAAAATCAGCTGTTGAGCAGGCTTATAACTTTGGCGAGCTTTTTGCAGATTATGGTATTTTTTCGGATGAAGAAGTAAAAAGAGAATTTACTGATTATGCTTTAGCTGGCTATACGGCTGAAGAGGTATTTAATGCTTATGCGTTTTCTTTGCTTATAAATAAAGATTTATCTGAAGTTATTTATGATAAGTATAACATTGTTTCAGAAAGAACAGCTGTTTTAAGAGAATATGAAGATATAATGGAAAAATATTCTATAAGGCAGGAGGCAATAGAGGACTATTTAAATTCAGGCTATCTATCAGAGGATACAGATACAGAAATTGAAGATATGAAAAAGGCTTTGAAAGATAATAATGTATCCTTATATAGTGTAGATGGTGGAAGTAATTTTGATGTCGGATATGATGCAACTTTTAAAGAGGGTGCATTAAGTTATGTAAATGGTATAAATGATAGTGTTGATCCATGTACAGGCTCTTTGTCTTATACTGAAAATGTGTGTAGCCTACTGGGAGTAAACGGACTGGACTTGAATTTGACATTAACGTATACATCAAATTCAACAAATACGGCTAAAAGTATTGACAGTCGAGTTAATATTGCAAGTAACTGGAGATACAATATTCCATATATTACAAGTAAAGATGGAACTATTCCTGAAAGTTCTCCAAAATATCTTACACTTGAAGATGGTTCTACATATGAATTGTTAAACTTTGGCAACTATTATGCCCCAACCATATGTTATACCGATGAGCTTAAACTATATAAAGACACCTCTGCACAGGGAGGTAGTACATCTGCTTTTAAATTAACTCACAAAAATGGAAATGTACAGTATTTTGATTCAAATGGTAGGTGGTTATCAACAATTAACAGATTTGGCAATAAAATATCGGTTATAGAACAATCATCCGGCGGAAAATTAATTATTGAAGATACAGTTGGCAGAAGAATATCTATAATCTCAACAAGTTCAGGAAATATAAAAACTCAGGTTGTTACAACACCTGATGGACAAAAAACAACATTTAAATATGTACAGGAACTTTACGATGGACATAAAAAAAGCAAGCTCGTAAGCAAAACAGACGCTGTTGGAAATACAACAACATTTACATATATGGTTAGTGATGATGATAATTTCAAAAATGCTCTTTTAACAACAATAAAATTTCCTACAGGTTTAGAAAACTATTACGAGTATAGCTTTGAAAATATAATAGATATTAAGCGGGGTTTTGATATGTTTACAGGCGATTGGTCTGTAAGTATGGAAGTTGGTGAATATGATTATGCCAGAGTTGAAAAATCATATATGAAGGAAGCCGGTTCTACATCTGCAATAAATTTAAAAAACTATTCATATAATGGCAGTTATATGCAAGCAGGCTATTACTATTATGTTTTTTGTCAATGTAAATTTAAAGTTAGAAAAAAAGTATATATTGTAGATGAATCCGGTAATTATATTTATGATGAAGAAGGGCATATAAAGACGAAAGAAATGGATATTTATGTTAATGATTGTGATTGTGTGTATTATCATAATAATGGTTGGTATTGTAACCATAACTGTGAAAACGTTTGTCCAATGGTTAATAATTCAAAGTATACATATAATACTAAAGTGACTGAAGAAAATGGCAGAAACTATGTATATACATTTAATCAATTAAATCAAAATATAAAAATTGAAGAATATTTAAATAATACTTTATCAAGTAAAATAGCAACGGAGTATATATATAATGATATTGCATTTAATTTACCAAAAACCATAACATATGAAAATTGTGAAAATGGCTCTGTTGTTTCAAGTTTTACGGAAAATTATACATATACAGATTTATATGACACCAAATCAAAAATCGTAAAACAAGGCAGTAATACTTTATCAAAAGTAGAATACGAATATGATTATGATAGCAACAGCAGTAAATACTATGGTATATGCACAAAGACTAAAACAAAAATGAATAATAGTACTGATATTATACAAACAAATGAGTTATTAAACAGCAGTACCTCTTTATTCAACAATATGGCAATAAGTGAAACAACTGTCACAAGGAATGGTATAGAGGAAAGTCATACTATATATGATTATGCCTATGACAAAAGCTATGAATTTCCTGATTGCAGATTAATGGCAAAGACCTATTATGCATTAGACAGCAGCAATAATTCCATAAAAAATATAAGTGAGGTTTATACTTATGAGGAGGGCTATGCAAATCCAACAGAGATAAGCTATCAAGTAAGTAAGGGCGGAACCTCATTGTTACAGAATTATAATACCTACTGCACTTATGATAACAATGAACGAATAATTTCTGTACGAAATGCAGAAAACTACTTGACAAAATACAAAT
>CABVEG010000107.1 GCA_902497185.1 uncultured Eubacteriales bacterium
TGCGACGAGCTATGTCAAAGAAAAAAACGGATGTAATGGCTAAGGAGAGAGAAAAGTTTATTAATGGTGGCGACGGTGTACCGGGCTGTGTTGCAAGGGGTATTTCACCTGATATAGCAAATGAAATATTTGATGAAATGACAGATTTTGCAAAGTATGCTTTTAATAAGTCCCATGCTGCTGCCTATGCTGTTGTTGCATATCAGACGGCATGGCTTAAATGTCATTATCCCGTTGAGTTTATGGCGGCACTTATGACGAGTGTAATAGGAAATCCTGATAAAGTAACAGGTTATATAGGCAGCTGCAAGCAAATGGATATTAAGGTGCTGCCGCCTGATATTAACAAAGGCTATGGTAATTTTTCCACTTGTGATGAGGGTATACTTTATTGTCTTTCAGCAGTTAAATCTGTAGGCAGACAGGTAATAAATGACATTGTTGAGGAAAGGAATAAAAATGGTGCATTTGTTTCTCTTACTGATTTTATAAACAGAATGTATGAAAGTATAAATTCAAGAGCTATTGAAAATCTTATACTTTGTGGTGCCTTTGATTCTCTTGGTGGAAAAAGGTCACAATATATGAATGTATACCTTTCTATTTACGAAGGTGTTAAAAATAATGCAAAAAATAATATTGCAGGTCAAATAGATCTTTTTGGAATGTCAGAGGAGGTCTCTTCTGAGGAAAAGTTTAAGGATGAGCTACCTGTAATGGATGAATTTCCTGACAAATACAGGCTATCACAGGAAAAGGAAATTTTAGGTGTTTATGTAAGCGGTAATCCCCTTGACAATTATTGGGATAAACTTAAAAAGTTTATAAGCAGATTTTCAACGGATTTTCCTTTAGAGGAAGAAGATTTTAAAAATCCTGAAAAGGTAAAAGATAAGGAAAGTGTAAGAGTAGCAGGCTTTATAAATTCCGTTACACTTCATTTTACTAAAAACAGCAAAGTAATGGCATTTGTTACCATAGAGGATATGTTTGGTTCCATTGAGGTTATTGTTTTTCCCGACACATACAACAAATTCTCCTATATGCTTAAAGAGGAGGCTGTAATTGTGGTTTCAGGCAGGGCAACAATTGCAGAAGATCAGCCTTCAAAGGTAATATGTGAGGAAATAAAAACCTTTGAACAGCTTGATGATGTTATAAAAACCCTGTGGTTAAAAATTCCAGTAGATAAAAATATTGAAATTGGTGAAATAACTAAAATTACATCAGAGCATAAGGGCAACAGCAAGGTTATTATTTATGTTGAAAAGACTAAGCAGAGATTTAATGCAAATTCTGACAATTATGTAACAATAAGTGATAGCCTGATAGTTAAGTTTAAGTCTTTGTTGGGAGAAAATAATGTTGTGGTCAAATAGGAGTGAACAGTTTATGTCATAAAACGAACATTTTGTGACAATCTGTTGACATAAAACGACAATAAAGCTATAATGAGTTAATTATATTAAAGTACGGGGGCGTTAGAATATGAAGAGATTTGTAGCGGTATCAATGGCAATACTTATGTTTGCCGGCAATGCTTTTGCATCCGGAATAAGTGTTAATTTGAATGGTGAGAATGTTGTATTTTCAAATCAGCAGCCCATTATATTTGAGGGCAGAACACTTATACCTTTAAGAGGTGTATTTGAAAAGCTGGGCTATGAAATTAAGTGGGATGCCACAACAAAAAGTGCTGAGTTTGTTAATGAAAATAAGAAGGTTAAAATTACCGTTAATTCGGATATATGTGTTGTTGATGATGATATGGCATATCACCTTGATGTACCTGCCATGATTATAAATGGTTCAATGATGCTGCCTTTAAGAGCAGTAGGGGAGGCAGCGGGGCTTGAAGTTGAATGGGATAGTGATACTAAGACAGTAAGCCTATTATCATCAAACTTAGAACAGACAACAGAGGAAACAACAACTGAGGTTACAACAGAAAAGGTAAGTGAAACTACAACTGAGGATAGAATAATAAACGGTGTGCCTGAAAGTGATTTAAATGTTGTTCAGAAGTCTGCAAGATGCTTTGTTACTTTCTATTCTTTAGATGCTTTGGCATCAGGTTTTGCCTATAATGACAGCTATAATATGGATATAGCTTCAAATGCCATGGAATATTCAGATTCTGATGAGGAAATAGAAAAAGCTGTTAATCAGGCAATAACCGAATGTGAAAGATATAAAAAGGTTGCATCTGAAATTGAAACAGGTGAAATGGACGAAAGAACAGTCAGGAAGTTTATGGATTTAATAGATGCGGATATTGAAGATTATAAATTCCTTAAAAACCTTTATTTAACAGATATGTATGATGATTTGACAGATGAACAGTATGAGGTGAAGTCACATGAAACCATAAATAGAGTTGAATCCGCCCTTTCGTCATTTGCATTGAGTATGAGCAAAATTTATGAGGACGCATGGAAAATTGCAGGTAGTTCAAAATATAATGTACCTGATGTAGATAAGCTTAGTAATAATGAAAAAGCAAAAAGAGAAAATTATAACAAAGAAATAGGTAAGGCAGTAGAGAAGGCAACAAGGTTTATTGAAAATGAAACCGATGCAAAGCAGCATCCTGAAAAGTTTGCAAATGCAGCAAAAGAAATAAGGGATAAATTAAATTCAACAGATACACCTGATATTTGTGTCTTTGACAGAGAAATTATGCTTATGGGCTGCGACCTTCTTGAACAGGCAGGAGAGAATATAAAGGGCGCATACAAAGATGAGGAGATAAGCGTTGAATATATTCGATTTGATTATTCTCTTTGTACATTTGAGGTTATTTTTAAGGATATATTAGATGATAAATATACCTGTAAGTATATTGAAGAGTATGATGATGAAGCTGATACAGATATTGCAAAGGATATAGAAGATAAATTTATTTAAAAAGGGGCGACAGTATATGAAAAGATTTATTGCAGTTTCTATGGTGGCACTTATGCTTTGCCAAAATGCTTTTGCGTCTGACATTAGTGTTAATTTAGACGGCGAAAAGGTGGAATTTTCTGCGCAAAGTCCTGTCATTGTAGATGGCAGAACACTTATACCTTTAAGAGGAGTGCTTGAAAAACTTGGTTATGAAATTATATGGGAGGGTGAAACAAAGACAGCATCCTTTGTAAAGGGTGATACTGTTGTTAAGGTAACGGTAAACTCTCCTGAATTTACGGTAAGTGGAGAAGTTAAGACTTTAGATGTGCCTGCCCAAATTATAAACGGTTCAATGATGCTACCTTTAAGAGCAATAGGAGAGGCGGCAGGTCTTGAAGTTGATTGGGACAGTAATACTAAAACTGTAGATTTAAAAAGTGAAGTTGTTGATGCCAGAAGTGATGATGTTGAATTTAAGTTTGATAATGAAAACGGCAAGGCAACGGTTACACCAAAGACAAATGTAACAGAATCAACTACGGAAGAAACTACAGAGGCTAAAAAGACTCCCGTTAAACTTAATATTACAAGCGAAGAAAAAAACGTAGCTGAAAATTATGTACTTTATAATAAAACATTGATTTACAGTATAATATATATGGAAACAATGTCCCAATATAACGGTATGATTAATGATATTACAAGAAAAACAGATGATGAGCAGGTAATAGAGGATCTTAATGAGGCAATAGATATTAATTCTACTGTCCTTAACAGAGTAAAGCAAATCAGAAACACAAAGATAAATAATGAATTGTTAACAGCTTTCAGAGCAACGGTTGAAAAGGCTGATAAGGTTTATAATGCCTTTTTAACAGCCTTTAAGGCGGGCAAGGGTCATGAGTATGACCCTAAGATTTATAGAGCGGTCAATGAATATAATGCATCAATAGGAACTCTTGAAGATGCTGCAAATAACAATTCCGAATCATATGAGAAAAGTATTTTAGGTCTGGATTGGAATTGGAGTTATGACGATCTCAATGAGGAGGAAAAAAAGGAAGTTGATGAATATCAAAAGCAAATAGGAGATTTGCTCAATGAAAATCTTACTTTTGAGTCTAATTTAAGAAAAAGAGAAAAAGTTAATTATGATGAGAAGTTTGCTGAGTCCATTGATATTATTGAAAAGGAAGTTTCCTATATTGATCCTCCTGATATATGTATAGTTGACCATCAGATTCTTATTGAAGGCATTAAGCTTGCAAAGGAGGCTGTCGAATTAAATAAAGCTGATGAAGGTAATGAAGATACGTATATAATGGCTTTGTTAATGACATTTGATAGCTGTGCAAAGACATGTGCAGGAGATTATTATGATTAATATTTTTTGTAATAGGGAGGTTTAATATGAAAAAATATATTACTTCTGCCCTTGCTTTACTTGTGCTTTGCCAAAATGTATACGCAGGGGATATAAGTGTTAATTTAGATGGCGAAAATGTTGAATTTGCAACACAAAGCCCTGTTATTATTGAGGGTAGAACCCTTATACCCTTAAGAGGTGTATTTGAAAAGTTAGGCTACGAAATTGGGTGGGATGGTGATACTAAAACCGCTACATTTGTAAAGGACCTTACTATTGTTAAGGTTGCTGCAAATGCACCACAGCTTACTGTAGAGGGAAGAGCCTATCCTCTTGATGTGCCTGCTCAAATTATAAACGGTTCAATGATGTTGCCATTAAGAGCTGTTGGTGAAGCAACCGGTCTTGAGGTAGAGTGGAAGAGTGATACAAAGACGGTGGTTCTATCAAGTGAAAGTTCAGAGGAAAAATCTGAAATATCTGTAAATAATAACAATAGGTCAGCTGAACTCGATGAGGACATAGAGTTTTATATAGATTTAAACATAGCTGTTGCATTTGCTTATAGTTATATGGATAAGATGTTTGAATTTGTTAATGATAATGTTGATTATGAAAATATTGACTATGACCGTCTTATAAAGTATAATAATTCAGCCATAGAAAAAACAAAAGAGATAACAGAAAATAAATATAATAAGGAAATTCTTGAGGCAACAAGAAATACAGCAAAAAATTCAACTGAATTATTTACTAAAATCAGAGATATAATCAAATCAGACAAAAAGGGAGAAGAATATATTGATGATGAATTTGAGGCTTTTTTTGAGGGGATTAGAGATTTAAATATTATTATTGAGGATGCCACAGATGACTTTATGGATTATAATGAGGACTATGATTGGGATTATGATGATCTTAGTGATGATGAAGTAAAGGAAGTAAGGTCTTATCAAAAAAAGGTTGGGGCTATTCTTGATGAAGCTCTTGCAGATGGAATAAATTCTGATACAAATAAAGAGCAGGGTGCAAAAAAAATAAGAAAGGCAGCTGAGGAAATCAGAGAAAAAGTTTCAAAACTTACACCTCCTGATTTTGCTAAGCGAGATGATGACATTTTATTTGCAGGGTGTGATATTCTTAATGAAGCTGCTGACCTGTATGAAAAAATGAGTGATGAGGACATAGATACAGTATATTATAAGTCCCTGATTTTAACTTTTGAGTATTGTGCTAAAAGCTGTGCAGGAGATTACTATTTGATTCAGAGCCATAATAACTAATAAAAATTTTGCTTGGTAAAAATTTAAGCATATAAAAAAATAAATAACTAATTATAATTAATAAAAGAGAGATTAAATTTATGAATTTAACCTCTCTTTTATATTATGGATTTTTACACTTTGTATTTAATTTAATGATATTGTTTATATGGTGTTTTACATTTCCTTATGGAATAAATTTAAATGAAGTATTCTAAGTGCCATAGCAAGCTCTCCTGCTTCTATTTGTCCCGGTGCAGATGCCTTTCTGGCACAGCCAAAGGTAATTGCAGAACCGAAAATTTCACCTGCTATTCTGCTGACAACTCCTCGTCCGTCCATTGACATTGTTACAATAGGATAATCAGGGTGTGCAGCTGAAAACGTATCAGTTAAGTCCAGTAATGTAAGAACATCCTTATTGTTATTTGGCATAACTGCAATTTTAGGAATATCAGCACCCAGTTCAATCATTTTTTCCATACGCTTAATCAAAACTTCTTTATCGGGTGTTTTTTCAAAATCGTGATTAGATACTACAACAATGACATTGTTTTTATGAGAAAGGTCAACGAGCTCCTTTACGTTTTCATCTCCGGTCATAAGTTCAATATCTACCATATCAACAAGACCGCTTTCGATAGCTATTTGTTGAATCTTAAAT
>CABVEG010000108.1 GCA_902497185.1 uncultured Eubacteriales bacterium
TGAAATCTCAAGCCTTTTCATATTTTCAAATATCATATAGGGATAAGGTCTGCCAAAGTTACCGACTGAATTGGGACTAAACCAACAGTCAGGACTATATCCAAGCTCCTTAGCCTTTGGCACAACAATATTCATCATTTCATCAGTATAGCCTGTTGTTGAGCCTATTTTAATACCCATCATTCTTAACCTTTCAACGGTTTCAATTACATAAGGCTTAGGTGCTGCATATT
Source organism: uncultured Eubacteriales bacterium (assembly GCA_902497185.1). Taxonomy (GTDB): domain Bacteria; phylum Bacillota; class Clostridia; order Lachnospirales; family CAG-274; genus Gallispira. The sequence goes on from CABVEG010000108.1 coordinate 234, forward strand.
CAGATACAATATCAAGAATAGCTTTTTCGCTTTTGTCATAAACATCGTCTACGTCTGCATTGGTCCATTTTCTGCCATAAATTTTTTCCCATTCACAGGAAATTCTTTCACCTTTAAGCATTTCATTAATATGATTCCATTTCAGCATACCCATAGGTGCCCTTACTTCATCAACTGTAGGTGTAATACCAAATTCCTCAAAAGCCTTTATAAAAGCACCAACGGGAGCAAAGCAGCCATAATCAACAGTTGTTCCTGCCCAATCAAAAATAACAGCCTCTGTTTTCATATTATTTTTCCCCCTTTGAATCTAAAAATTCTTTAATAATTTCATAAAGTCTTAAAATATCTTCCTTGTAAATTTCACCTATATTACCTATTCTGAATGTATCAGCAGATGTTACCTTGCCGGGATAAATAGCATAGCCTCTGTCCTTTATATATTCATACATTTCATTAAATGTATAATTACAATTTTCAGGATAAAGGAAGGTAGTAATAATAGGTCCCTGATGATTATGAATATATGTATCAAAGCCTAGCTCCTTCATTTTTTCAATAAGGAGAGCATTATTTTCGCTGTATCTTTTACTTCTTGCAGGTATGCCGCCCTCTGCCTCCATTTCTTCCATAGCCTTATTAAAGGCAAGTACGGTGTGGGTAGGTGAAGTAAATCTCCACTTGCCATCCTTATTCATTGTTTCCCACTGATCATAAAGGTCAAGAGAAAGGCTTTTGGCATTGCCCTTTGAAGCAATAAGCTTTTCTTTATTGCATATTATAAATGAAAAGCCCGGAACACCCTGTATACATTTATTTGCAGAGCTTATAATAAAATCAATGCCGATTTTTTCAACATCAATATCCACGCCGCCAAAACTTGACATTGCATCTACAATGTAATTTTTGCCCATAGACTTTACAACACTGCCTACTGCCTCAATATCATTTAATATGCCTGATGTAGTTTCACTGTGTACCATAGCTACATAATTAATGGTACTGTCTTTTTCAAGTATTTCCTTAATTTTATCGGCAGAAGGTACGTTGTCATAAGCCTCCATATATGTAACATAATTAATCCTTAATTTGTCGGCAATGTGACACATTCTTTCACCATATGCACCATTAGCCGCAATAAGAACCTTATCCTTATCGCCGATAATTGAAGAAAACACTGATTCCACACCAAAGGTACCGCTGCCCTGCATAAGAACAGCAGTATATTTATCTTCACTTACGTGCGCAAGTTTTAAAAGCTTTTTTCTTATATTTTGAGTAATAACCTTATATTCGTCATCCCATGTACAATGGTCAAAAAGCATTTCTTTCTTTACCGTATCCGTTGTAGTTAAAGGACCCGGAGTAAGCAATTTATAGTTCTTCATTTCTTTAATACCTCATTTTTTATTTATTTACAGCTGTCAGAAAATTCCTGATGCTTTTTAAGCAGTTCAACCGTTAAAGGCTCCTTAAAGGTCTTAGGATTTCCTGATGAATTTGAAGGATCAGAAGTTTCATCCTTGTATAAGGGGATCGGATAAGTCTTTAAAAGGTCAGCCCTGCCATTTTTAATAATACATTCCGCCATTTCCATAGCTAAAGGATTTGCATTTTCCTTGTCAATTACTGCAACTGACTCAGTAAGTGAAAAGTTACCCTCTGCCGGATCAACATAATCAATAGGAAGTCCCTCTGCCTTATCAGCAACAGCCTGATGTCTTAAACCGAAGCCTATGGCAACCTCACCTGCTCTCACCTTCTTAATAGGACCTGAACCTGAATCTTCAATATGTACACCTGCATTGTCATAAATTGCTGAAAGAATTTCCTTAGCCTCAGCCTCATCATATTCGTTTAAAATATCCTGAATTAATAACCATGCAGTAGATGAGCTGTTAATGTCAGTTACGGAAATGTTGTCCTTATAGATAGGATTTGCAAGATCCTTTATAGATGTTGGCATCGGTAAATTTTCTGATGCCATAACTCCTGTATTTACAATAATTGCACCCTCCTGTGCAGTAATTGGAGAGCAATAACTTGCTGTCTCATCAATAGTATTTTTATCAAATGTAAGATCTGCAAACATATTGTTAGTTTCCTGTGCAGAATCAATATAAAATGTACTCATTGTTATAAGGTCTGCTTCTATATCCTTTCCCTCTGCCAAAAGCTTGCCGCCAAGCTCAGATGTACCAAATGTTGAAAACATATATTGACCCTCATATCCATTGTTATCAAGAGCTGTTTTCATAGCCTCCACTGCCTCATCATCAGCATTGGAATAAATAATAACCTGCTCATTTGCTGAATTTGTACCGCAGCCTGCGAATAAGGATACTGACATAGCCGCTGCTAATAATAATGCTGTTAATTTAATTTTCATTTGAACTTTTCCTCCTATTTGCTAAATAATTAAATATAATTTTTGCCAATAAATTAGTAACAAGTATTAATAAAGATAAAACAAATATTTCATTAAATTTTGCAAAGTGCTGCAATTCCTTAATTTTTGTTGTAATAACCATAGTCCTTGCTCCTGCAATAAATATTACCGCACTTACCGTAACCATTGCATTTACAAAATAATAGCTGAAAACCTCCAAAAGAGTAGTAAACGCATTTGGTGTAACAACTCTTATAATAGTTTTCATCCAGTTATCTCCCATAAGCCTTGCCGTTGTTTCCCATGATCTGTTCATCTTTGACAATGAGTTTTTCATCATAAGATAGGGTGTTGAAAAAAAGTGAACAATATTACACAATATTATAATTGCAAATGTATTGTGCAACGGGCCACCCTTAAAGGCAAGGAGAAAGGCTATACCAAGAACCATACCCGGAATTGTGTTTGTAACAACTGATGAGGTTTCAAGTATCTTTTTAATTCTTTCATCCAGATTACTTCTTGCCGTAATAAGTGTGGCACCATAGGCTATTACAGTACCTATGACCGCCGTAAGAATTGCTACAATAATGGAATTTTCATAAACCCCAATCAGATTACCGTCTGAAAATACAGTCTTTACATTATCCAAGGTAAATGAAATGTCATAAGGCCAGCCCTTTACAAAAGGTATAAAGGCTATTACACTGAATATGGTAATTATTGAAAATACGGCTGCAAGAGAAAATACACTGCATAAAATATCTCTTGCCTTTGACTTTGTAAGCTCAACAGTGGAAATTTTGTTGTATCTTATGTTATATTTTTCAATTACCGTAAGTCCTATAATACTTATAACAGAGGGCAAAAGCATAACAATAGCTACAACAGCACCATTGTTAAAATTAGGAATTGCACCAAGCATTTCCTCATAAAGCACTGAAGCTACAACGTCAAATTTACCTCCTACTGATGCAGGAATACCAAAGTCTGTGAAGCATAAGAAAAAGCACTGTATAACAGAACAGGTAAATGTTCCTGCCAAAGGTCTTAAAATTGTCATCCAAAGTGTGTTTAGCTTGTTGTCGCCCATTACTCTTGACACTATCATAAACTTCTTATCAAGGTAGAGAATTGTATTGTTAATAAGCATAAAGGAAATAGGCAGTGTATAAATAAGATAGCCCAGCAGCAATCCCTTATATCCGTAAATATCAAAAAGCTGTCTGCCTAAAATTTTGGTCACAAGCCCCTGCTTACCAAAAGAATAAATAATTGCAAAGCCATATGTAATAGTAGGCAAAAACATAGGAAGCACAGCAACGGCACCTATAATTTTTTTAACATATTTATTTGCATTTGTATAATTAATTGTATATGCCATCATAAATGCAATAAATGTTGAGAGTAAGGCACTTACAACTGAAATGTTAATACTATTTAAAAGAGCTGTTAAAAAGTTCTTTTCAGTAATTACATTTACATAATTATCAAAGCCAAAGCCTCCATCACATTCAAAGCTCTTTAAGGCAAGTTTAATTGCCGGATAGAATAAAAAAGCGGCAAAAAACAGTATAATTAAAACAAATATAATTTTAAGTTCAGTATTTTTGGTTTTCATAACACACCTCTGATTATACTGCACAGCTTCTGTTGAAAAGGGTAAGAATATTATTTCTCTTTATTTCAAGCTGATTTAATATAAACTCCTTAACAAACATATTGTTAGGTTTGTTTATAATCTGTTCAGGTCTGTCAAACTGAGAAATATTACCCTCATTAATTATAAGCACCTTGTCTGACAATGTAAGTGCCTCCTCAGGATCATGAGTTACAATAATTGTTGTAAGATTAAATTCCTTAGCAATAGCCTTAATTCTGTCCTTTATAGATTCCTTAATAACACCGTCAAGAGCACTTAAAGGTTCATCAAGCAAAAGTACCTTTGGTTTCATTACCATAGTTCTTGCAAGAGCAACTCTTTGTTTCTGACCACCTGAAAGCTGATCAATATTTTTATCCATATGCTCTCTTAGCCCTAAAAGATCTATAAGGTCATTAACCTCCTCCTCAGTTGAAATGTGTGGATTGTTTCTCAAGCCATATGTAATATTCTTATAAGCATTAAGATTTGGAAAAAGAGCATAATCTTGAAAAACAAGATTAAACTGTCTTTTTTCCATAGGCACATTTGTAATATCCTCACCATCAAATTCAATTTCTCCACTGTCAGTATCGGTAATCCCCAGAATAATATTAAGCAATGTAGTTTTACCGCTTCCTGATGGTCCCAGAATTGACACAATTTCACCTGTATTGATTGTCAAATTAATGTCCTTTAAAATATCAACACCATCAAAGCTTTTTTTAATGTGTTTAAGTTCAAGCATAATCATTTCCTCCCTTTTCTTGATTACAATAAGTCCGAACAATGTTAATATAGCAATTCAAATTTTCTTATTCAACAAAATCAATATTAAAAAAATGTAAAGTAAATGTAAGATAACATCAGACTTTTACCCGTTTTTAAATGTAGTTTTTCTACAATTTAATAAAAGAGCCCTGTCCTTTAATTTTGGACATAGGCTCTTGATTTTACAAGTCTGCTGTTATTTTCAAGTATTTTTGTATATCTGTCATAGTCGCTTAAAATAACGCCCATATACAGCATATCCACAACAGCAAGCTGTGTTACTCTTGAAAAAATGGCATCACCATACAAAAACTGTTCATTATCACAAGTTAGTACAATAGTTCCGTATTTTGCTATTACTGAATGTTCAAAGTTAGTAATTACAAGAGTTTGAGCACTTTTGTTTCTTGCTGCCTTAATTACATCTACAGTATTGCGTGAGCAGCCCGAATAGGATATAGCTATTGCCAAATCTTTTTCAGTCATACAATTAGCCGCAACAGACTGTAAATAATAATCATCGTATATATTGCAGTTAATGCCAAGATAAACCAGCTTTGTCATTAGGTCGTAGGCTGTTACGGCAGAATTTTCAACATAAAAAATAACTATTTTGTCTGCTTTTGTAATGGCATTTACTGCCTGTATATAATTGTCAACAGATATATTTTTAAGTGTCTTTTCAAGTTTATCTATAGCCGTTCCTATTATATTTGAGGGAATTTCATCAAGCCTGTTATTTTTGTTAATATCAAACCCGTATAAAGGAGAGGTTTTGTTTTTTGCCCCCATTTCTTCAGCCACAGCAAGTTTAAACTCCTTGTAGCCTTCATACCCTATTGCTCTGACAAATCTTATAATTGTTGGCTGACTTACCCCTGCAAGCTCTGAAACCTCTACTATGGAAAGCCTATAAATATCTCCCATATTCTCCAATATAAAATCTGCAACTCTTTTTTCTGATTTAGTAAGTTTGTTGTATTGCTTTTTTATATTAAAATCTATACCCTTATTCATAATAACCCCCTGTAAATAATCTACAAAATTACACCTCAATAAAAATTATACAAGCTAATTTTCAAACTTTTAATACTTTTTTATTATAACAAAT
>CABVEG010000109.1 GCA_902497185.1 uncultured Eubacteriales bacterium
CTTGCAAGAAATGCTCGTCAGCACTTTCAGCTAAAGCTGAAAGCCAGCCTGCGGCTGTCAGATAAATCTTTCTGTGCAAGCATTTCTTGCAGTATACTAAGGTGGGGACCAGCCGTGTAGTCTGTGTCCTTGCTATGCAAGTACACAAACCAGTCCTCGTCACTGGATGCTTGGGCGAGCAGCAAAACAAGGTTTTGCGACCAGCCTCGGTCGGGCAAAGCTCTTACAAGCAACTTTGCTACGCAAAGCAAGTCCCGTATGCTTCGGGATTGCAAACCTGCGGATTAAAGTCTGCGACGCTTTTTGAATTACGGTGTCGCAAAGAAATTCACTATTTCTTGAAAAATTTAGTTTATTGACAGTCTGAGAACTTTTGTTGACAAGGGTTCTTTTTTTCTTGCAATAAGTGATGTTATATGAGAAAATTAAGTAATATAATAAATTTGATAACTTTGGAGGTAAAAAATGGCATCAAGTAAGGAATATCTGGATTTTATATTAGAGCAGTTAAGCTGTCTTAGTGACATTACATTCAGAAAAATGATGGGAGAATACATTTTATATTACAAGGATAAAATTATTGGCGGTATATATGATGACCGCTTTCTTGTTAAGCCTGTTAATTCTGCAAAAGTACTTATGCCTGATGCAGGCTATGAGCTGCCTTATGAGGGAGCTAAGGAAATGCTTTTAGTGGATAATTTGGATAATAAAGAATTTTTAAAGGAGTTGGTAGAGGCTATGTACGAGGAATTGCCAAATCCAAAGAGTAAGAATAAATAGTTTACTCTTGCAAATTATGGCTTATTGTGAGAAAATATAAATCATAAAGTAATTTAGTCGAATAAGCAAAAAATCCAGTATTATCAATAAAATAGGAGTTAGTTATGAATATATTAGTTATTGGCGGAACCAGATTTTTTGGAATACACACGGTAAATGAGCTGTTGGCGCAAGGACATAATGTAACTATTGCCACAAGGGGAAGGGCGAAGGATATATTTGGTGACAGAGTATCAAGAATAACTCTTGAAAGAACAAATGCCGAAAGCATAAAAAATTCTTTATCAGGCAGACATTATGATGTGGTAATAGATAAAATTGCATATTGTTCTAACGATATAAAATATATTTTAGATGTTGTTGATTGTGATAAATATATACATATGTCAAGTACATCTGTTTATGAACCAAAGCATTGGGATACTAAGGAAAAGGATTTGATGCCAAAAGTAAACAATTGATTTGGTGCGGAAGAAAGGATTTCCCTTATGATGAAATAAAGAGGCAGGCAGAATGTGCTTTATTTCAGGAATATAAAAATGTTAATGCCATAGCTGTCAGGTATCCTTTTGTAATAGGCAGTGATGATTACACTAAAAGACTTCTTTTTTATATTGAAAATACAATAAATGAAATACCAATGAATATAGATAATCTTAATTGTCAAATGAGCTTTATTAATTCAGAGGAAGCAGGAAAATTTATTGCATTTCTGGTTGATAGAGATTTTTCAGGTGCAATAAATGGTTGTTCAAAAGGAACAATATCTATAAAAGAAATATTAGATTATGTGGAGCAAAAAACAGGTAAAAAAGCAATTATTAATGAAAATGGTGAAAATGCACCATATAATGGCGAGCCTGAATACAGTATAAATACCAATAAGGCAGAGATGCTTGGATTTTGCTTTACGGATTTAAAGGCATGGATATTTGATTTAATAGAATATTATATAAATACAGTCAAAATTGATAAGTAGGGACGTGGAAGTTTATGCGAAAATTAGTTATAGCCGAAAAGCCATCTGTAGCAAGAGATATAGCAAAGGTATTAAAATGCAGCAAGAACGGCAACGGTTATTTATATAATGATGAATATATTATAAGCTGGGCTGTTGGTCATTTAGTGACATTGTGTGAGCCTGAGGAATATGATGAGAAATATAAAAAATGGCGCATGGAAACATTACCCATTATTCCCGAAAATATCAAAATTAAAGCTATTAAGAATACTATTGACCAGTACAAAATACTTGAAAAAATGCTTAAATCCGATGACATTGAAAGTCTTATTTGCGCAACAGACAGCGGACGTGAGGGAGAGCTGATATTCAGATATATTTATGAGCTTTCAGGCTGTACCAAGCCTTTTAAGCGACTTTGGATTTCAAGTATGACTGCACAGGCAATTAAAGAGGGTTTTGACAATCTTAAAGAGGGCAGTGAATACGATAATCTTTATCATTCAGCAAAGTGTCGTTCTGAGGCTGATTGGCTTGTAGGCATTAATGCAAGCAGAGCATTTACAATTAAGTACAACACACTTCTTAGCATAGGCAGGGTACAAACTCCTACTCTTGCAATTATTGCAGCAAGACAAAAGGAAATTGACAGCTTTGTTGTTTCCGAGTATTGGGAGATACAGGCTGATTTTGGTGAATATAAGGGCTTATGGTTTGAAATAAAGGCTGATGGTAATAAAAAAGTAGAGGAAACTAAAATACTTGTTAAGGCAAGGGCTAACGAAATTGCTAAAAAGGTAAAGGGACAACAGGCAACAGTTAAAGCCGTTGAGTGTGAGGAAAAGAAAAATCCACCTCCACTTTTATATGACCTTACAGAGCTGCAAAGGGATTGTAACAGGAAATTTGGCTTTTCTGCACAGCAAACCCTTTCCATTGTACAGGACTTATATGAAAAAAGAAAAATGGTTACATATCCAAGAACTGACAGCAGATATTTATCTGATGATATGATACCCAAGCTGAAAGTAATTGCAGGCAAATTAATGGGAACAGAGGTTTATAACAAATACGCAAGCTATGTTGTAAATCTGCCTAAGCTGCCCATTACAAAGAGAATAGTTGACAACTCAAAGCTGAGTGACCACCACGCTATTATACCAACGGAAGTAAATCCTAAAATAAATGCCTTAAGCGATGCTGAATTTAAGGTATATGATTTAATTGCAAGAAGATTTTTACAGGTTTTTTATCCTTATTATGTATATAATACAACTAAAATTGTTACGGAATGTCAGGGTGAACAGTTTGTGACAAGGGGTACAACAGTTGTAGACAAGGGCTGGACAGAGCTTAATGTTAAGTCCGAAAAAGAAAAAAAGACTGAAGAGGTTTTACCTGATGTAAAGCCGGATGATACCTTTACTACAAAGGGTGCTAAGGTTTCAACAAAGAAAACTAAGCCGCCTCAAACATATAATGAAGCAAGTCTTTTGTCAGCTATGGAAAATGCAGGAAGATTTGTAGAGGATGAGGCTTTAAAGGAACAGTTAAAGGAATCGGGACTTGGTACTCCTGCTACAAGAGCAGCTATTATTGAACGTCTTATTAAAGTCGGATACATTGTGAGAAAAGGCAAATCACTTATACCGACTGAAAAAGGTATGAAACTTATTGAAATTGTGCCTGTTGAGCTTAAATCTCCCGAAACTACGGGAAAGTGGGAAAAAGGACTTACTTCCATTGCTAAGGGCAAAATGGATACTGAAAAATTTATGGGCAGTATTAAAAGGTATGTAAACTATATCATAAATAGGGCAAATACTGATAAATGCAGAGTAATATTTGCTGCTGAAAAGCCAAGAGGAAAAAGGGCAAGAGCAGCAGTATTAGGTGTCTGTCCTAATTGCAAAGGGCTCATTCTGGAAAATTCCAAAGGTTTTTATTGCAGCAACTGGAAACAGGGCTGTAAATTTACTATATGGAAAAACGCACTTGAAAATTACGGTGTGGCTATTGACAGTGAATTTGTTAAAGCAATTCTTGAAAAGGGAAAAATAGAAAATTTAAGTGTCCATAAGTCTGACACACAGGAGGATTGTACCTGTACTGTGTCATTAATGGCTGATAACAGCGGAAGAGTTGAAATAAGTAATTTAAATAAGGTGAGGAAATGAAAATAAAGGTAATTGACTGTGATTTTTCAGTGTGTAAAATAAGTGATATTTCAAATGTGAATTTTAATGATGAATTTTGCTTTTTGTCAAAAACCGATGAAGAAATATCACTTGTTTGCAGAAGTGAATATGTGCCAAATAATGTAATAGATAGAGAGGATAATTGGAGAGCTTTCAGAATTGAGGGCATTCTGGATTTTTCCCTTATTGGTATATTGTCTGAGATTTCTGCTGTTTTGGCGGAAAATAAAATAGGTATTTTCGCTGTATCGACCTATAATACGGACTACATATTGGTTAAGAAAAGTAATTTTGATAAAGCAATAAATGCCTTAAACAATAGGGGATATTCAATTACTGTATAGGCTCTTCCTGCATTTTTTCAAGCATTTCTTCACACTCCAAAAGATTTAATGAATTGTTGATTGCAAAAATAATTACACTGTCCCTTTTATTTCTTGGATATAAGGGACTTAAGCCTGCCAATCTTAGAAGTCTTTGACTGCTTTCAAGATCAAGCTCCATGCCGAATATAAGCTGTATCAGCTTGTTTCTTGAAGGTCTTTTCTTTCCTGAAAAAATTTCGTAGGCATATATATTGTTTAAATTCGATTTTTCTATTGCCTTTGTTTTGTTAATATCTTTTTCATATAAAAGCTGATTAAGATATTCAGAAAGGCTTGATTTTATAAAATCCTCTGTGTTATTATTAAAATAGTGATTTATGCTGTTTTCTTTTTTTAGTGTTTCAAGTAATTCCTCTGTGGTTTTCTTCATTTGTATCGCCTCAGATATATAATATACGAATTTTGATAATATTTCAAGTGAAAAAGGTGAGGTTATGGATAATATTGTAAAATTTAAACTTTCACAGTATTCAAATATAAAAAATCTCAATAGTGACGGAAGTGTTGTTTTAAGCTATGATTTAGGTACTGACAGGGTTTGTGTTAAAAAGTTTGTACATAGCGGTTTAGCTGAAATTTATGAAAAGCTTAAAAATATTAAAAGTGAGTATTTGCCTGAAATTTATGACATCATTGAATATGACGGCAACTGCCTTATTGTTGAGGAGTATATAAAAGGCAGGTCTATTGAAGAAATTGTTACTGAGAAGAGGCAAATTGATAAAGAAACAGCCTGCAAATATTTTGTTGATATTGCAGAGGTGCTTGAAGTGGTCCATAATATTGGTATAATACATAGGGATATTTCTCCTGATAATGTTATTGTTGATGAAAATAACAGAGCAAGACTTTTGGATTTTGGTATAGCCAGAGTAGGTAACAAGAAAAAGAATTTTGACACCACTATATTAGGTACGGCAGGATTTGCTTCACCCGAGCAGTTTGGATTTGCTCAAACTGACGTAAGAAGTGACATTTATTCAATGGGTGTGCTTCTTAATTATATGCTTACAGGGCATATTGTACAGATGGGCGTGTATGGTATTGAGCCGCTTAAATCTATTATAATTAAAGCTACTGATATTCAGCCCGATTTGAGATATAATAATATTTTTGATTTAAAGAATGAAGTTGGAAGATTATATTCCGATAAAAGAATTAAAGATTATCATAAAGGAATTGGGCATAATAAAATTGATTTAGGCTTAAAGCCTATTCCGGGTTTTCGTACGGGGAAAATTTATAAAAAAGCTATTGCGGTATTTTTTTATTTCTTTTTTATTATATGGATATTTGCAATGTTTAATGAATATGGATTTTCACTTGATGCTTTAAAATATGATTTCTTTTATATTTTGATATATTTGATGCCTATATGGTGGTTTGGAAATAATGGAAAACAGTGGGATATAATTCCGGGATTAAAAAACAGAAGTCTAACGGCTAAACGTATAGCTGCTGTAATAGTTTACTTTGTAATTATTACGGTATTTTTTGTATCAATACCGGCACCTCAATAAAATTTAAGCTCTCAGCTTAACAAAAAAATAACACCTCGTACTATAATATGTGTATGAGGTGTTATTTTTTTATTTGTTTTTTAAATTCATTATGGCCTTTATGATTTTTAAAATATCATTTAGCTCATCTTCAGAGAGATTTGAAAGGTAAGCATTTATTTTGTTAAGTTTGTTTGTATTATTAGGAGTGTTTGTTATATCAAAGCTAAAAAGAACAGGCAGGGTAATATTTAAAGCACTTGCAATTTTGGATATGGTTGTTATGGTAGGTGCT
>CABVEG010000110.1 GCA_902497185.1 uncultured Eubacteriales bacterium
TAAGGTACATTGGCAATATTATTTCTTCCGTAAATATCGGAATCAACAGGAGTTTTCATATTGTCGGGTACAGGGAATTTATCAGGCTCATTCATTGTTCCAAAATTAAAATTATGCTTATTATCTCTGTTTATAATTCTAACATCAATATAAGGGTTATCAATAATTTTTTCAATTTTGTTTGCTTTGATTTCCTGACCGGAACAAATATATTCTTCAATTTTATCTGCCGCTGAATTTATTTCACTTTTAGATACACTTGTATATGACAACCACATATTTGCTAAGGCAATAATTGAAACGATTACAATCATTAATACAAAAACACAGCTGTATATAAATGTAATTTTTCTACTGATAGTCATTCTATTATAAAAGTCAAAAATTTTATTCTTCATCTTTTGCAAAATAACCAACACCTCTTATAGTATGTATAATCTTAACTCCAAATCTGTCGTCAATTTTAGTTCTTAAATATCTGACATACACATCTACAACATTAGTTTCACCTATGTAATCATAGCCCCATACCTTATTCAATATCTGTTCTCTTGAAATAACGATATTTTTATTCTTAACTAAATATACCAATAATTCAAACTCTCTTTTTGTAAGTTCAATTTCCGTATCTTTATAATGAACCGTTCTTCGATCCAAATCAATAGTTAATTCCTTTATGGTAAGAATATTTTTATCATTAGATGATTTTCTTCTTCTAAGTGCAACTCTGATTCTTGCAAAAAGCTCCTCAATAGCAAAAGGTTTTGTCATATAATCATCGGCACCACTGTCAAGACCCACAATTTTATCCATTGTTTCATCCTTAGCCGTAAGCATAATAATTGGTATATCAGATTCCTTTCTGATTCTTCTGCAAACCTCAATACCATTTAATTGAGGAAGCATTAAATCCAGAAGAATAATATCAGGCTCTTCTTCAAAAAATTTCTCCACTCCGCTTCTGCCATCTTCAGCAACAACAACGTCATAGCCCTCGTGTTTAAGCTCAAGTTCCACAAAACGTGCTAATTTACTTTCATCTTCGATTATAAGCACTTTCCCCAATTTGTCCATTTTAATTTCACTCCTTACAAAAATAATACGGACGTTTTTTATCGTCCGTATCAGTCTATCATTTTATACTTAAAACCTAATTAGTCATAGATTAAATTTTGATTAAAATTATAAAGTTTCTGGTTCAGGATAGTTTACACCATCAGTATCAACAGTAACACTCTTAATGATAACATCCATAATCGGTCTGTCTGAAAAATCAGTCGGAACATTAGCAATTTCGTTTACAATGTCAATACCCTCAATCACCTTGCCAAAGGCAGCATACTGTCCATCAAGGTGCGGTGATGTCTTATGCATTATAAAGAACTGGGAACCGGCAGAATCAGGGTGCATAGCTCTTGCCATTGACAATACACCTTCAGTATGCTTTAATTCATTTTTAAATCCGTTCATACTAAATTCACCCTTAATACTATATCCGGGACCTCCGGTACCTGTACCATTAGGACATCCGCCCTGAATCATAAATCCCGGAATAACCCTGTGAAAAGTTAAGCCATCATAAAAATTATGATTGATTAAGCTGATAAAATTATTAACAGTATTAGGTGCTATTTCAGGATAAAGTTCTGCTATGATCTTAGCACCATCTTCAAATTCAAATGTAACTATTGGATTTTTTGCCATTGTTAAATCTCCTTATAAAATTTTAATTGGTTTAAAATTAAGATAATCAGCCGATACCAGAGAATAGTTAATACCATTAACATTACCGATAAGACTGTTTTTATATTTATTTGCACCATGAAGGTGACCATAAATTACTCTTTTAATATTGCAGTCATTAAAAACCTCCAAAAAAAGAGAGCTTTCACATTTATCATTTGTCGGAGGATAATGCATAACAGCAATAATATTTTCACCGCTGTAACCATTTTTTAAAGCAGAATTAATAGAAAGTTTAAGACGCCCTACTTCTCTTAAATATATTTTTTCATCATGATCAGTATATCTTGTATCTCCGGGACAAACCCACCCTCTTGTACCACATATAGCATAATTTTCATACTTTGCAAAATTGTTCTTTAAAAAAAACATATTATCGTACAAGGTGTTTAGTTTTGCCGTAGAATTCCAAAAATAATCGTGATTTCCCTGAATAAATATTTTTTTTCCATTTAACTTGCTTATAAACTCTAAATCCGGTCTGACTTCATCCATATTCATTCCCCATGATAAATCACCGTTAACAATTACTGTATCATTATCTGAAACAGTTTCCTTCCAGTTGAGCCATATTTTTTCCGTATGATTTTTCCACACCTCGTCAAAAATATCCATAGGTTTTTCTTTATAATGACTTAAGTGTAAGTCAGACATAGCAAATAAAGACATATTACTCTCCCAACTCTTCTAATATAGTTTCAAGCTCAGTATTATATTGTTTTAATTTTTCAACATTTCCTTCCTGATACAGTTTAATAAACTGATAATTATATTCATTTTTATTTTCAATTTGAGAGTTGTTATACAAATTATGTATATTATGAATAATTCGCTCAATTAACTGCTCTCTGCTTTCCATATACTGCTGAGATTCCATTAATTCATCCTTAATTTTGTCCATTTCTTCATCAAGCTTATATGCGGCTTCAGCACAAATTTTAAGTCTGTTCTTAATTTCAGGCGGAACATTTTTATCAAATTTATATCTTAACGAATGTTCTATTGTAGCCCAAAAATTCATAGCAAGGGTTCTTATTTGAAGCTCACACTTGATTTTTTTATATTCTCCCTGTATAAACATAGGATAATTAATTGTTATATGATAACTACGGTACCCACTGTTTTTGGTATTGGTTATATAATCTTCTTCCTCTATAATTTCAAGGTCAGCGCCATCTCTTTTTCTGATTAAATTTATAACTTCCTGAATATCATCAATAAATCTGCATATTATTCTTATTCCCGCAATATCCTCTAAAGTGTATAATGCCTTTTCAAGAGGAATATTTCTTCGATTAGCTTTTTCAATAATACTGGCCACAGTTTTTACTCTGCCGGTAACCTCTTCTATAGGCGAAATCATATCAGCAGTCTGATATTCTCTCCTAATGCCTTTAAACTTGATTACAAGTTCATCTACAGCCTGTTCATAAGGAAGCAAAGCCTGTTTCCAATCAAGCAACATATAACATCACCTCCGTAATTATTTTAACATAATTATTATGTATTTTCAATGCGAATGACATATTTAATAAATTTTTTCGTTTTTTACAATTTTTTTATGTAAAAAGGTGTTGACAAATGAAGTAATAAATGTTAAGATAAACTTGTAATTAATAATAATTATCATTTATGGAGGTAAATTAATATGAAAAAATTTGTTTGTTCAGTTTGTGGTTATGTACATGAAGGTAATGAAGCTCCTGAAAAATGTCCATTATGCGGTGCTCCTGCATCAAAATTCAATGAAGTTAAAGAAGGTCTTACTTTCGCTTGTGAGCACCAGGTAGGTATTATTGACGGTGTTGACGAAGAAATTGTACAGGGTTTAAGAGAAAACTTTGCAGGTGAATGTTCAGAAGTTGGTATGTACTTAGCAATGAGCAGAGTAGCTGACAGAGAAGGCTATCCTGAAGTTGCAGAGGCTTATAAGAGAATTGCTTTTGAAGAAGCTGAGCACGCAGCTAAGTTTGCTGAAATGTTAGGTGAGGTTGTTACTCCATCTACAAAGAAGAATCTTGAATTAAGAGTTATGGCTGAACACGGTGCTACTCAGGGTAAACTTGATATTGCTATCGCTGCTAAGAAGGCTAACCTTGACGCTATTCACGACACAGTTCACGAAATGGCTAAGGATGAGGCTAGACACGGCAAGGCATTCCAGGGCTTACTTAACAGATACTTTGGCTAATACTTAATAGATTTTATAATAAAATTTAGGGCGGATTTTTATATCTGCCCTTTTGTTTTTATGCTATAACAACAATAAAAACAGGCAGCATTGACCACTGACTGTTTATACTGTGACATATTTGAAGTTTATTAGTCTATACAAAAAATCTAAATTTGCCAAAGCTTAATCAAAAAGTTTGCAATAAGCTGTAATTATCAATTTTATTTTCTTAATATAGCAAATTTATGTAATTTTTATATTCCTAAACAGCTTTCAAACACGCTCTAAAAATATCTTTTCTTTTTACACAAAACAATACAACCGATCACAACAATAATCGAAATCAAAATAAGTACATAATAACCGTATCTTGTGCCTAACTCCGGCATATACTTAAAATTCATACCGTACCAACCTGTAATTAAAGATAAGGGAAGTACAATAGTTGTAACAATGGTAAGCATTTTCATAACATCATTTTGTCTTACCCCTATTTCAGTCTGATACATATCCTGTATTTGCAATGAATATTCCTTTAAAATTTCCGTTTCACTTTTAAGTCTTTCGATTCGCTTAGAAAATAATGTAAATAATCTTATGGAATCATCATCAAAAAATTCATTTTCCGTTTGAAATACAGTATCACAAACAAGTAAGAGTTGAGAATAGTGCCTATAATAAACCATAAGATATTTTTTTATTTCTGACAATTTATTATTAAACTTTTCAAAATTTTCTGCTATTATTTTTTCTTCAACAGCTGAAAGCTTTTCTTCCAATCCTTCCAAAAAAAGCAGGTCCTTAGATATGACAGCATTTAACAATTCATAAAAGAAAATACTCATACTATATTTTTTTCTGACACCGCTGTCAAATAAAGTTTCTATTATTTTCTCTATAAAATTGTTGTCATCAATAATTATGATCCTGTTTTTAAACATAATTAAATCGAAATTATTTCTTTTTCCCGTACTTAATTTTGACGGAATAACAAAAGCACTATATATATAATTGTCGTGTATTTCCATTTGTGTACAGCTATAAGTCCTGCTTCTTATGTTAATTTTAAGTTCGCTGTATTTATCGGCAATGTGTGAAAAACTTTCTGAATCCGTAACAAGTATAATGTTACTGCTTTCAATATTAAAGTCCTCATTAAATATTATTAGCTTATTATCCTTAATTTGATAAACCATAAAATCAGCCTTTTTATTTTCTTGTTGGTACTATTTCAAGCCAGTATCCATCAGGGTCACTTATAAAATATATACCCATACTCTTGTTTTCAAAGCAAATACAGCCCATTTCCTTATGGAGCTTATATGCCGCATCAAAATCATCTGTTCTGAAAGCTAAATGGAACTCACAGTCACCTAAATTATATGGTCTGTCCATATCCCTTAACCATGTTAATTCCAGTTCAAAATCAGAGTTATCATTTGCCATATAAACTATAATAAAACTGCCATCTTCTGCATTTTTTCTTCTAACCTCATGTAAGCCTAATGCTTTGTTATAAAATTCAATTGATTTTTCTAAATTTGCAACATTATAATTTTCATGTACCATTTTAAACTGCATAATTAAATCCTCCATGTATCATTTTTATTATTAATTTTATAAAATTTTGTATCTCCAAGGCCATTATCCTCATCCATTAAAAACTTATCCTGTACTGAATATTCCTCCCACATATGCATTGGAAAAATATTTTTGACAGTACACTGCTTTAAAATATATTTAATGCCGAAATCATAATAAATGTCCTGTCTTGGGTCAAGGGGTACAAAGGCAATATCAAGGCTCTCTCCCCTAATACTGTTTATCTCTCTTTCATAATTTGTTTTCATATTGTTATTATATTGTTTGTTTTCCTCCTGCCACATCCAACAGTTAAGATCACCTCCGTGATATATTTTTACACCATCGACTTCAACAATATAAGCAACACCTATATCTGTAGATTTAAGAGTTTTAATATGAAGCATATCCAAATCATATTCTTTCCTTGGATAGGTAAAAAGTATACTGGCACTGTCAATAGTCTTTATTTTTTTCTTTATATCACCTGAGAGTACATATTTAACTTTATTATCATCAAACAGGTTAAAAATTTCCCTGTTGAAATGATCCTGATGACCGTGGCTTG
>CABVEG010000111.1 GCA_902497185.1 uncultured Eubacteriales bacterium
AGGTATAATATGCTGTATAGGTCAGTTTATAAATAATTGTTGTAATACATTTGGCTTTAGTGTTGAAGAAAGTAATACTTATACATCAATTATTCTTGTTGTGGCAGCATCGATTCTTACAGGTCTTGGCTGGTACAGTAAGTTAGGAAATTTTGCGGGAGCAGGCTCAATAGTACCTATAACAGGTTTCTCAAATTCCGTAACAGCGCCTGCCATTGAATTTAAAAAAGAGGGCTTTATATTAGGACTTGGTGCTAAAATATTTATAGTTGCAGGTCCTGTAATACTATATGGAGTTTTGACATCAATAATAGTAGGGATTATTTACTATTTTGTATCATAGGAGGGAATATGGCAAAGCATATAGGCAAACAATCAATGGAGTTTGAAAAGGATATATCCATAATAGCTACTGCCTCGACAGTTGGTACAAAGGAGGGGCAGGGACCTTTAAGAGAATATTTTGATGTAGTATTAACTGATAATTTATATGGTCAGGACAGTTGGGAAAAGGCAGAAAGTAAAATTGCATCAGATAATCTAAAACTGGCAGTAAATAAGGCAGGGTTAAGACCATCGGATATAAGCTATGTTGTAACAGGGGATTTGCTTAACCAGTGCTGTGGCTCAACATTTGGGGTAAGGGGGCTTAAAATACCTTTCTTTGGTGTGTTTGGTGCCTGTTCAACTATGGGAGAGGCAATGGGCTTGAGCTCTGTACTTCTTGACAGCGGTGGTGCTAAATATGTATTATGCGGTGCATCAAGTCATTTTGCATCAGCAGAAAAACAGTTCAGATTTCCTATGGATTTGGGAACACAGAGAACTCCTACGGCAAGCTGGACAGTAACGGGTGATGGTGCAGCAGTTCTTGGAATAGGCAATGAGCATCCTTATGTAAGAAGAATTACAACAGGCAAAATATTGGATCTTGGAATAACTGATGCCAATAATATGGGCGCAGCTATGGCACCTGCGGCGGCTGATGTAATATATCAGCACCTATCTGATTTCAGTTTCAAACCTGATTATTATGATGTAATAGCAACAGGAGATTTAGGCTATGTTGGTCAAAAGCTGCTTATTGAGCTGCTAAAGGAAAAAGGTATTGATATAAGCAATAATCATATAGACTGTGGTATAGAAATATTTGATAAGGAATTGCAGGATACACATTGTGGCGGCAGCGGTTGTGCCTGTTCGGCAGTAACATTTGCTGGAATGCTTTATAGCAAGCTAAGGCATAAAAAAATAAATAAACTTCTTTTTGTGCCTACAGGTGCTCTTATGAGTCCAACAAGTGTTCAGCAGGGAGAAAGCATTGCAGGGATAGCCCACTGTGTTGGCATAGAGAATTGAGGTGAAAATATTGGATTATATTAAGGCTTTTTGCGTAGGGGGACTTATATGTGTATTGGGGCAGATATTGATTGATAAAACAAAGCTGACATCAGCAAGAATACTTGTATTGTTTGTTGTAGTCGGCTGTATTTTGGGAGGACTTGGATGGTATCAAATGCTTGTGGAGTTTGCGGGAGCAGGAGCAAGTGTGCCTCTTTTCGGATTTGGAAACAGTCTAGCAAGAGGTGTTATGAGTGAGATAGATAAGACAGGTGGCTTAGGTATTTTTACGGGAGGATTAAAGGCGACAGCAGGGGGGATAACTGCCGCCATTGTATCTGCCTTTGTTATGGCATGTATTTTTAATCCTAAGGAAAAGTAAAAACAGATTACAAGTATAAATTAGCAACCTATTTGTGTTTATCGTACAGAAAAATAATTTTTTACGGCATAGGGCAGTTACCTATGCTGTTTTTATTGGATATTATCAAACAAATTAACCATTTCAATAGCGGAAACAGCTGCATCAAAGCCCTTATTGCCTGCTTTTGTGCCTGCTCTTTCTATTGCCTGTTCAATGTTTTCTGTTGTAACAATACCGAAAATAACAGGAACACCTGTATTTAAGCCGACATTTGCAATTCCCTTTGATACTTCATTACAAACATAGTCATAATGACTTGTTGCACCTCTTATAACAGCACCAACGCATACAACTGCGTCATATTTACCGCTTTTAGCAAGCTTTTGAGCAGCAAGAGGAATTTCAAATGCACCGGGCACCCATACAAGAGAAATATCCTCACTTTTTACTCCGTGTCTTAAAAAAGCATCTTCTGCACCGCTTACAAGTTTATTTACTATAAATTCATTAAACCTTGATGCAACGATTGCAAATTTCTTGCCATTAGCTACTAAATTACCTTCAATTTTTCTCATTTTGATTACCTCCATATATTCTTATAAATTTAATAAATGACCCATTTTTTCCTGCTTTGTGTGCATATAGAAATCAGCACTGTGGCTATGACTTACTATTAGAGGCACTCTTTCTGTTATTTCAATACCACATTGAGTAAGTTTATGGATTTTATCGGGATTGTTAGTCATAAGCCTTACTTTACTTACTCCTAAATCTCTTAAAATATCTGCTGCCTTATCATATTTTCGCATATCTTCGGGAAAACCTAAAGCTATATTTGCTTCAACTGTATCCATTCCCTGCCTTTGAAGCTCGTAGGCTTTAAGTTTATTAATTAAGCCAATTCCTCTGCCTTCCTGGCGCATATATAAAAGTACTCCGCAGCCGTTTTCAGCTATTCTTTTCATTGCTTCATCATATTGCTGACCACAGTCACACTTAGCTGAACCTAAGGCATCTCCTGTAAGACACTCTGAATGAACTCTGCAAAGTACAGGCTCATTATTGGTAATATCACCCATGTAAAGAGCTAAATGCTCCTTACCATTTTCATCGGTATAGCCATTAATATTAAACTCGCCGTATTTTGTCATAAGTTTAGTAGCTATTTCTTTTTTTAAATTCTGTTTATGGGATTTAATATATTTAATTAAATCGGCTATTGATATAAAGGTTAGGTTATGCTTTTTGCTGAATTCAATTAAATCGGGAAGTCTTGCCATAGTACCGTCATCCTTCATAATTTCGCAGCAAATTCCCACGGGTTTAAGTCCTGCCAGTTTCATAAGGTCAACTGTAGCCTCTGTGTGTCCGTTCCTTTCAAGTACACCCTTGGGTTTGGCAAGCAGTGGAAACATATGTCCCGGACGTCTGAAATCAGCAGGCTTTGCGTTGTCTTCAGTAAATTTTCTTACAGTGTAGGCTCTTTCTTCGGCTGAAACACCTGTTGTAGTATCTATATGGTCTATTGAAACAGTAAATGCTGTACAATGATTATCGGTATTATTGGTCACCATTTGAGGTAAATCCAGTTTTTTCATATAGCTTTCATCAGCAGGCATACAAATAAGTCCTTTTGCATATGTTGCTATAAAATTCATTCTTTCTGTTGTAACCTTTTCGGCTGCCATTATAAGGTCACCTTCGTTTTCTCTGTCCTCGTCATCAATGACCATTACTATTTTACCGTTTTTAATATCTTCAACAGCTTCCTCTATTGTGTTAAACTTAAACATTAAAATGCCTCCTTAAAATCCGTTTTCTCTTAAAAAATCCAATGTAATTTTACTTTCAGTATTTGGGTGCATAAATTTTTCAATATATTTTCCTATAATGTCATTTTCGATATTGATTGTTGAACCTATTGGTTTTGAAAGTAATGTTGTTTCCCTTTGTGTATGTGGTATAACAGATACCTTAAAACATTTATTGTCAATATAAGCAACAGTAAGGCTTACACCGTCAAGGGCAATTGAGCCTTTTAGAACGATATAATTTAAAATATCTTTTTCTGCCGTAATTGTAAGCCATTTTGCAATACCGTCACTTGATATGTTTGTAAGTATGCCTGTTCCATCAATATGACCGCTTACAATGTGACCGCCAAAGCGACCGTTGGCTGACATTGCACGTTCTATATTAACAGTACTCCCTGTTTTAAGGGTGCCTAAATTGGTTTTATCGTAGGTTTCATTCATTACATCAAGGGTAATACTTTTACTGTCATAGTGGGTCACTGTAAGGCAAACACCGTTTACGGCAATACTGTCACCAATATGAATGTCCTCAAGAATTTCAGATACACCTATTACAAGAGGATTTTTTGCATTAATAACTGTGCCTGTTTCTTCTATAATACCCGTAAACATTTAATCACCTCAAATCCCCGAAAATTAATATGTTATTTTCAATATTTTTTACTTCTATGTTGTGCAGTTTTATTGCATCCTCCATAAAGGCTATGCCTTTACCCTCAACCGGGGTTTTGGATTGATTACCACCTATGATTTTAGGTGCAATAAAGAATAGTGCTTTATCAACTAAATTATTTTGGAGCATTGAGAAATTAAGTGTACCTCCGCCCTCAAGGAGAATACTGTCAATTTTCATTTCACCAAGTTTAGCCATAAGGTATTTAAGGTCAACTCTGTTGTTAATAGACGGGGTTTCAATTACCTTTGCACCCATAGATTGCAGTTTTGATTTTTTATAACTGTCGCAGCCCTTTACTGTGGCTATAATACATCTGTCATTATTTTTTAGCTTTAATACATTGGCATCTAAAGGAATTTGCAGCCTTGAATCTACAATTATTCTTATGGGATTTATTCCCTTTTCAATACGACAGGTCAGTTTTGGGTTGTCTATTATAACCGTATTTATACCTACCATAATGGCCTTTAGCTTATGTCTTAGTTCTTGAACAATATATCGTGATTTCTCGTTTGTTACCCATTTTGAATCTCCTGTATAGGCTGAAATTTTACCGTCTAGAGTCATAGCCGACTTCATAACAACATAGGGCAGTTCTGTTTCAATATATTTGAAGAATATGGGATTTATTGCCTTACATTCCCTTTCCATAATACCTACTTCAACTTCAACACCGCCGTTTTTAAGTATTTCAACACCTTTTCCTGCAACCTTTGGATTAGTGTCAAGAGAGCCGATGTAAACCTTTTTTATTTTGTGTTCAACAATGGCTTTAGCACAGGGGGGAGTATGACCATAATGACTGCAAGGCTCCAATGTAACATACATTTCTGCCCCTTCAACATTTTCCGTTGCATTTAAAAAGGCATTGACCTCAGCGTGATTGGAGCCATATTTTTCGTGAAAACCTTCGCCTATTATTTTACCGTTTTTAACAATGACAGCACCTACCATTGGGTTTGGAGAAACAAAGCCTGCTCCCTTTTTTGCCAGCTCAATAGCTCGTTCCATATAATTCATAGTGTAATCCCCTTAAAAAATAAAAGTCCCTGTATTTTTACAGGGACCAAAAACAGATTAAATAAAAAAACCTGAGTTTAAAATAAACTCAGGGAATACATCATATTAAAATCTTCTCACATCCAGACTTTACTGTCGGCTTAGGAGTTACACCTAATCATGCCATAAGGCTCGCGGGCTTTACCGCCGGTATTGAATTTCACAAATCCCTGAAGATAATTATTTACTTAATTTAAGTATAGCACTATATTTTAATTTGTCAATACTAAATTTTTAATTAATTTATAACTGTTAGATTTTATGTCAATATAATATTCGATATACTTTTCAACAAAATCTTCAAGCTCTTTAATATATTCAATGTCCAAATTAACAGAAAATGCGGTGTTTAAATTTGCATTCAATATAAATTCCATAGCATATATACTTGTTTTGCTTAAAGAGTAGGGCTTAATTTCTTCCATATTGGGCTTGTAGCCTAATATATCCAAAAATCTTAGCTGAAAGATTAATCCTGTTAATCTTGTGTTACTATTGTTTTTTGAAAGTTTTTGCAGTGATTTTAACAGTAAAAGCAGAGTGTTATTGTCAGCTACATTCTCAATAACAGCTTTGTCTATAAATTCTGCAAAATATGATGCATATGCCGCTGACGACAAATCCATTCTGATGTTATAAAAGCTTTCAATAACATCAGCACTTAAAAGAGTAGGGGTTTTTGTTGTGGTTCTTATAATAAAGTCACCATATGTAAATAATGAAGAGGCAGCAAGAAATTTGCTTTTTGTATTCCTTGCGCCCTTTGCAAATACTGAAATTTTGCCTATATCTTTTGCAAATACAGTCAAG
>CABVEG010000112.1 GCA_902497185.1 uncultured Eubacteriales bacterium
ATTATGCTTATTATAATTGGTACGGCTGTAGCCCTTATACTTAACATATTTTTTATTAACAAAACCAAAAAAGCAGCAAGGGACTGCGAGTATATAGAACTTGATATGTCAGATATGCTTAAAAAAATTGCCTGCTATATAAAAAAAGAATATGTATATGATAAAGACTGGCTAGATTTTATATATAAGAAAATAGAAGAATGTCATAGTAATGTAATAAGAAATATTTACAATATGGATACTAAAAGCAACCATTACTTTCTTGAATATCTTGAAATGAGAAAGGAACAGTGTCAGGCAATAGAAAGAATGTGTCGTATGCTTAATAAATATGCCGAGCTGCACCTTCCCATGACCGAAGAAATATGCACTCTTCTATACAAAATAAGCAATAACATTCACGATAAATCAACATACAAAAAAGACCTTGCTTATGCAAAGGACATTACAGCAAGGTTTGAGGCTCTGCCCATACCTCAAAGCAAAAAGGAGCTTAACGCATATAACTGCGTATCTGAAATGCTTCAGGAGCTTACCTTTTTTCTGGAGCTTAATTATAAGTTTGTAAACCAACTTACAGAGGGAGAGCTTGAATATTACTGGAAAAAATAAGGAAAGGCACTAAAATGTTAAACTCATGGATATTTTTGGTACTTATGTATGGCATACTTAAGGGCATAAGAGATGTAATAAAGAAAAAGGCACTTGAAAAAAGTACTGTTATGGAGGTGCTGTTTTTCTATACGGTAATAGCCTTTATAATGGTAACTCCTACAGCAGGGGAGGCAATTACCCTTGACAAAGGCTATATTGCCATAATAGGAGTAAAATCTGCCATAGTATTTTCGGCATGGGTAATAGGCTTTAAATCACTTCAAAAGCTGCCTGTCAGCTTTTATGGTGTTATGGATTTGTCGGGAGTTCTATTTTCCGCATTAATGGGTGTGGTATTTTTAGGCGAAGTCCTTAAATTAAATCAGTATTTGGGACTTGGAATAGTTATGCTTGGACTTTTTCTTGTAAACTACAATAGGGGCAGCAGAGAAGAAATAAATCCCAAATATGCCCTTATGGCACTTATATCCTGTATACTCAATGCCACATCAGGCTTAATGGATAAAATACTTATGAAAAATATGACAAGCTCACAACTCCAGTTCTGGTTTATGGCAATAATGGTAGTTCTCTATTTTGTCTATATATTAATCACAAAAGAAAAAGTAAACTGGAAATGTATAAAAAATAATGTTTGGATAATTGTTATGAGTGTGCTTTTTGTTATAGGCGATAAGGCACTTTTTATAGCAAACAGTATTCCCGACAGTAAGGTATCCGTTATGACAATACTAAAGCAGTCAGCCTGTTTTGTTGCAATAGTTGGGGGCAGATTGGTATTTAAGGAAAAAAATATTGCTTTCAGGCTTTTGTGCGCTGTGGTTATTATAATAGGAATATACATATCAGTGTTATAAAATTTCAATGTAATGTAAAAAGGCATAATCAATAACAACTATACTTCTTTTAATTCCTTAACATTTACTTTAAATCAACAGTAAGCACTTAACTTCAATCTAACTGATATTATTCTTCTTTATTCTCCTGATATTTAAATATTTTCAACTGCACAAAAGGAACATACTTCTTTACAGTTACCACAGTGCAGACAGTTTTTCTGAACAATTACAAACGGAACACCGCTTACATCAATACAATTCTGCGGACATTTTGAAACACACATTTTGCAGCCTATACATTTATCTGTTATATAATATAAGCCCTGTTTATCTTCAGACTTGTATTTTCCTAAATAAAAACTTTCCCTTACTATAGGTTTTGCCGATAGGTCAAAAAATTCACCCTCACCCTCATATAATCTGAAAACCTCCAAGGCTGTTCGGCTTTCCTCTTGAGGATAAATTTCAGCCATATATGGGTTTTCTCTAAATACATCATTAAGCTTATTTTTCCCTACACATTCAACCTTTCCTCTTATTGAAACAGCTTTTTTAGACATGGAACCCTTACCACCTGTCATACCGCTTAGTGCAACGAACTTATTATCCATAAGCTGACTGTAAAAAGCTTTTCCCTTAGCCGTAATAAAATAAAGGCTGTCATCATCTGTAAGCATAATGTCTATTACCCTTGTAACAGGCAAGTGTTTACTATCTGTTGTTGCAAATACCACAGAGTGTATATCATCTCTTAATATTTTTAAATAATCCTTTGTTTTCATAAAACCGCTCCTAATCAAATAAACGTGGTATTATATTTCCTATATCGTCACATATGGATATACTTTTATGTCTTATTTTTTTAGGTATTTCAGCTCTGCTTAAATTAATCCTTACAAGAATAGCATTATTAAAAACTTGAGTATATCTCTCAAAAGGGAAGCGTATAATTGTAGGAGTATTAAATCCAACACCTAACTCAAGAAATATAATATTTCTTTTCTTGTTTTTACCTAAAAAATATTCATATCTGTCGGCTGCCTCATACCATACTTTGTCCTGCACAAAATACATATCTTTTCTGATATTTACTTCCATATTTCCATTGCATACGGGACAGCGAGGTACAAGATTATCGGAAATTTTACAGTTCTGCTGATTTTCAGACATATTTCTTATTAATTTTTCATTATCATAAAGTGTATTATGGCACCCCTTTGAACATTGTATCTTTCCATAATCCCCTTGTACAGCCCATATTTTATCATTATCAAAACCTGCCTTATAAAACTGTGCGTCTACATTTGTTGTAATTACAAAATAGTCCTTATTCTTTACAAGTCTTAATAAATCCTTATATGGCTTTCCCACGGGAGCATTATATCTATTCATAAGAATATGTCTTGACCAGTACGCCCATTTTTCCTGCTCTGTCTTAAATGGATAAAAACCTGCCGTATACATATCCGTCATACCATACTTATCTATAAAGTCCTTAAAGTTTTTATTAAACCTTTCGCCAACATAGGATATGCCTGCCGCATTTGACAGCCCGGCGCCTGCGCCAATTACAATAGCATCAGCCATTGTACAGACTTCTTTTACCTTTTTAATTTGTTCATCCATAGTAAGATGGAGCTTTGTTTCACTTTTATTCCTTATTTCAAGCATAAAAACACTTCCCTTTGAAGTACAGCCGCCCATTCTGAATTTTGGACGGCTGCATATTTAATATCAGAATTTTCCATTATCATTAGCCCAAGTTGTTTTATCAGCAATGGTTTCCATTACATCCCAGTGTTCTGCAATCTTACCATTTTCCACTCTGAAAAGGTCATAATAAGCTGTAGGCTTGCCTGCAAAAGTACCTTCACTTACTGCAAGTACAAAATTACCGTTTCCTAAGACCATATAAGTCTTATCGTAAATCATTTCAATTCCATTGTCAGCCATATCAGAAAGAGCAGCGCCAAGACCTGATAAACCATCAGCTATTGAAGTATTGTGCTGAATATAAGTATCACCATCAAAATAACTTGTTAAATTATCCGGATTTTCACCCCTTAAAACATCACCTACAAAGCCTGCAACAAGCTTCTTGTTTTCTTCGGTTTTGTCAAGGTCAGTTACCTCTGTAGTACCGTCAATCTGAGTATGACCACTTGGATTTGGTTCTGCAACTGCAGCAAGGTTATCCCAATGCTCTGCAATTAAACCGTTTTCAAATCTGAAAATATCAAATGCCACCTGTTCCCCTGCACCTGCAAAATTATAAACTGTTTGTAAAAATACATAGTCGCCATCTTCAAAAGCTCTTATATTTTTAACTGTTGTTTTAACAGGAGCTGATGCAAGATATTCAACACTGCCTATAAACGCAGCCTCACCTGTACCATAAGCAAGATTATGCTGGATATAATTTTCAGCAAGAAGTTCCTTTGCCTTTTCAGTATCACCTGATGCAAATGTATTAATAAGCTCTAATGCCTTGTTTACATTGCTTTCCTTTGTAATTTCCTTTTCTTGATTGCTTACTTTAACTGTTTTTGTTTCAGCATCCCACTCTACTGTTAAACCAAGTTTTTCAAACACTCCCCTTACAGGAAGATATGTTGAACCATCAATATTCTGTGCATCACCTATATATTCACCATTTACCTCAACTCTTGCCTCTGCTGCCATAACATTTACGGTAGTTAATAATATTAAACCGATAATTAATGAGTTTAAAATAAATTTCTTTTTCATATTGATTACCTCCAAATATTATTTCGTTGAATTATTTTCTTACTACACTTATTCTTTCCTGAATATGATTACCCTTTACAATTTCATCTACAAGAGCAATAGCATAATCTGCATAGCTTATGACACTTTCACCCCTGCTGTTAAGTATAAGTTCCTCACCGCCAAGGATATATTCACCGGTTCTTTCGCCATCAGCCTGAAAATCTCCTGCCGGGCTTAAATAGGTCCACTTAACATCATTTCTCAAACGGAGCTCACCAAGTGCTTTCGCCATAGCAGCTGCAAGGGGCTTAAAAATATCAGGAAAGTCAGGACCATCAGCAACGCAAGCTGTATGCTCTTTATTTACATATAAACTTCCTGCTCCTCCTACAACTACAAGTCTTGTATCTGTTCCTGAAAGTGCGTCGCAAAGTACCTTTAATGATGTGCTGTGCTGAGGTAATGTATCCTCTGTCCAAGCTCCAAAGGCATCAACAACAACATCAAATTCCTTTAAATCATCTGCCTTTAAATCGAATAAGTCCTTTTTAATCACTTTATTTGCAACAGACTTATTATTGCCTCTTACTACTGCTGTTACATCCAATCCTCTTTCCTTAGCTTCCTTAACTATTAACTGACCTGCCTTACCATTTGCACAAATAACTGCTACCTTCATTTTTATTACCTCCATAAATAAATTTTTTAGATTTTGTTTTTCAAGTCTGACGTCTTTCTTGTTTGTAGCTTTAGTATAGCAGAGAAAATAATTTTTGAAAATGACCGAAAATTTGTATAGGCAACAACTTAAAGTTGTGATATAATCAAATTGTCAACATTAGGGAGGTTTGGTATTATGGAGTATAAGCATATTGAGTATTTTATTGAAACCTGTAACCATAAATCAATTACAAAAGCGGCTGAAAGTATGTTTATATCTCAACAGGCATTAAGTCGATGTATTGCAAAATTAGAGGAGGAAATTAACTGTACACTTTTTAACAGAACAGTAAAGGGAATAACTCTTACAGAGGAAGGAAAATATCTGTATGAACAGTTTAACCCTATAGTTATGAACTTCAGAAATACAGTCAGTAAAACCATATCCACCCTTGAAAGTAAGCCTAAAACTCTTTCATTCTGCTGTGCTCCCGGTATTTTCAGAAGTTTAAATCCTGAACTGCTTATAACATTTCAGGAAACAAACCCTAAAATAACCTTAGATATGCTTGAAATGTCCGACAAGGAATGTGATGAATACGTAGAAGCAGATAAAAGACATTTTGGACTTCTTGCCATAGCCGAAAACAGACACGGTGAAAGGCTTGATTACATCACAGTAAAAACTGTCCCTCTGTATCTTTTTGTAAATAAAAATAATCCTCTTTCTCAATATAAAGAAATTAAATTTGAAATGTTGAAAAATGAGAGCTTTTTGTTTATGGATAAAAAGTCTTATTACAGAAAACTTGTAAACGGGTACGCAAAAAAATACGGTTTTAAGCCTAAATCTGTTTTTGAGTCCTCTGACACAAATCAGCTTTGCCGTCTTGTGGATAAGGGTAAAGGTGTTTTTCTGGGAATACCCGAATTGTATAATAACGTTTTATATGAAAACACCGTTATTATTCCTTTTGAGGATAAAACAATAAACTGGTGTATAGCTTTTATTTTTCAAAATTATGATTACCTCGATATTTCTGCAAAGAAATTTATTGAATATGTAATTGAAAGTGTATAAAGCACTATATACCATATAACAATAGGAGATTAATTATGGAAATATGGGATTTATATGACAAGGACAGAAATAAACTAAACAAGCAGCATAAAATAGGAATACCCTTATCCAAGGGTCAGACTGTCAAAAAACTAA
>CABVEG010000113.1 GCA_902497185.1 uncultured Eubacteriales bacterium
ATAACTATGATAATGTAATGGACTTTTTGGAAATAATTCATTCTCCCGAGGGTAATAATTTAAGTCACAGGCACATAACTCTTTCAACCTGCGGACTTGTAGATAAAATATATAAGCTGGCTAATGAAAATTTGCAGATAACTCTTGCGGTTTCACTTCATGCACCTAATAATGACATAAGACAAAATACAATGCCTGTTGCGAGAAAATATGATTTTGATTCCCTTATTAAGGCAGCAAGGGACTATGCAAATGCTACAAAAAGACGTGTGACATTTGAATATGCCTTAATAAAAGGAGTAAATGACAGTGAGGATAATGCAAGAGAGCTTGCCTCAAGGCTAAAGGGCATTATGTGTCATATTAATCTTATACCGGTAAATGATGTTAAGGAAAATAACTATATAAGAAGCAGTGAGGATAATATTAAACACTTTGCCTCAATATTACAGTCTTTAGGTATTGAAACTACCATAAGGCGAAAACTTGGCAGTGATATAAATGCTGCCTGCGGTCAGCTTAGAAAAAGCTATAAAGACAGAATAAAGGAGGAATAATATGTTTGGCTATGGCAAGACCGATATTGGTCAGGTACGCCCCAAAAATGAAGATTCAATATATGTTTCAAATGACAATGTGGGCAAACTTAACAATTTATATATAGTGGCAGATGGTATGGGCGGACACAGGGCAGGTCAGGTAGCAAGCAATACTGCCATTGAGGCTTATCTTGCGTATCTTAACAAATATCAGCCTGACAGCACGGAAGAGCCTCTTGATATGATTATAGGCGGTATAAATATGGCAAATGAAGCCGTTTATAAGCTGGGACGCACTTATAGCGAATACAGTGAAATGGGCACAACAATGGTTGCGGCTACAGTATCGGGAAATAATATGTATATTGCCCACGTAGGTGATTCCAGACTGTACAAAATAACAGGTGACAAAATTATTCAGGTAACAAATGACCATTCTCTTGTGGCTGAAATGGTAAGAGCAGGTCAGCTTACAGAGGAAGAAGCAAGAATACACCCTCAGAGGAACTGTATAACAAGGGCAGTTGGTACGGACAGCAGTGTAGTTGCTGACGGAATTATAATAAAGGTCAATAAGGGCGATATTATAGTTATGTGCAGTGACGGTCTTTACACAATGCTTGAAGATGATGAAATATCCACTACTGCCGCAGCAGCAGGATTTAGTATTGAGGACAGAGTAAATATGCTTATTGATGCCGCAAATAATAATGGCGGCAATGACAATATATCTGTCATTATAGTTGAAATTTAGGGGAGGTGTGATTATGCAGCTTGAAAAAGGTCAGATTATAAGCCAAAGATATAAGATTCTTGAAACCCTTGGCAAAGGCGGTATGGCTATTGTATATAAGGCTAATGATTTAAAACTTGGCAGAGATGTTACCTTTAAGGTGTTAAAGGATGACTATATAGATGATGAAGCGTTTATTAACCGCTTTAGTACCGAAGCAAGAGCAGCAGCACAGCTTGCCCACACCAATATTGTAAATGTTTATGATGTTGGAAATGACGGAGATATTTACTATATTGTTATGGAATATATAGACGGCTATACATTAAAGGAGCTTATTTATCAGAAAGCCCCTCTTGATAACAGACTTGCCTGCGATATTGCAATGCAAATTGCTGCCGGTCTTGAAAATGCTCATGCCCATGGTGTAATTCACAGGGATATTAAGCCTGAAAATATACTTCTTACTAAAATAGGAGGCAAACTTACTGCTAAGGTTACAGATTTTGGCATAGCTAAGGCTAACAGCATTGAAAATACACAGGGAGATTTTATGGGCTCTGTTCATTATTTCTCTCCGGAACAAGCAAAGGGTGATGATGTAGACCAAAGAAGTGATATTTATTCACTGGGTATTGTTCTTTATGAAATGGTGACAGGCTCTATTCCCTTTGAGGGAGAGTCAGCTCTTGACTTGGCAATGAAACATATTAAGTCACCTATACCTGACCCCAGAAATATCAACCCAAAGGTTTCCCCTGAAATTATAGAAATAATTAAAAAGGCATGTGCAAAAGAGTCCAGAAATAGGTATCAGGATGCACGAGCAATGGAAACTGCTTTAAAGAAAGCAATGGAAAACAAGGTTAAAACTCAGGATAATAAAAAGAAAACTGCTCCCGTAATTGAGGAAGAAGATGATGATGAGGAAAGTCTTGAAATAAGAAAGAGAGAAAGAAATGTTATAATAATTGCCGTAATAACAGGTATACTTATTATTCTCCTTATTACAGTAGGCGGAAATATGCTTAACAAAACTCTTTACGGCGATACGGTCAAGGTGCCTGATTTTGTAGGGATGAGTTATGAAAAGGCTTGCCTTAAAGCTGAAAAGAAGGGGCTTACTGTTGAAAGAGAGGATGTTTACAAGGAGGATGTTGATGCAGGCTGTGTTGCAGAGCAGACTCCTGAAGGCGGTGAAAGAGTTGAACCGGGTTCAGTTGTGGTTCTTTATGTAAGCTTTGGACCGGGAGATATTCAGGTGCCGGGTATTGTAGGTATGAGAAGGTCACAGGCGGAAGAGGCTCTTGCTGAAATGGGTCTTACAATGGGTAATGTTGAATATGTAAACAGTGATAAGCCTGTTGGTGAGGTTATAGATCAAACTCCTGATGAAGGTGAAATGGTAACGGCAGATACTAAGATTGATGTTAAGGTAAGTCAGGGAGATGTAAACGAGGAAGTTCCTGTACCTGATTTAAAACTTAAAACTCAGGAGGAGGCTGCGGAGATTTTAGATGACCTTGGCTTAAATGCTAAGTTTATTGATGGCTACAGCGATACTGTTCCTGAAGGCAGTGTAATAGATCAGGGTATTGCTGCTGAAACTCTTGTACCTGTTGGAAGTCAGATTACAATTACAATAAGCAGGGGAGAAAGAGCTGAAGCAAATGAAGTGACTTCCATAGGCATTCCTGCTATTATAGACATTGAGCCCTCAACAGAGGCTGAAACGGAACCTGTAACTAAGACAGAACCTGTTACGGAAGTGCCAAAGACAAAGGCTGTAAGCATTTCCGTAAATCCCGATAAGTCAACACTTACTGATTCAAATACTGTTAAGGTAACGGCAATCAGGGACGGAAAAGAAGTTGTTTTAAAGGAGCTTACTCTTGGAAAGGATGAATTTCCTTTTGATGTTAATGATACTTCTGATGGAAGTACGGAATATGTTGTTACAGTAAACGGCAAGATTATATCTAATGTAACTAAATAGGTAATAAAGCTATGACAGGAAGAATTATAAGAGGCGTAGGCGGTCTTTACTATGTTGCCGCCAATAACGCTGTTTATGAATGCAGTGCCCGTGGAAAATTCAGAAAGGCAAAAATTACACCTACAGTAGGTGATTTTGTGACATTTACAGTTCTTGATGACGCCAATAAAAAGGGTGCTCTTGATACAATAGAAAAGAGAAAAAATTTACTTATAAGACCCAGAGTTGCAAATATTGATACAGCAGTTATTACATTTGCAGCAGCAAGTCCGGATATAAATATGGATTTGCTTGACAGGTTTTTAATACTTGCACAAACTCAAAATATACCTAATGTGGTTATATGTATTAATAAGTCTGATCTTGTAAAGGATGATGCAATGCAGGAGTTTTACAGGGTGTATAAAAATATATATCCCGTATGCTGTGTGTCGGCAGAGGAGAAAAGGGGAATTGATACATTAAGAAATCTTATTAATGGAGTAACGGTGTTTGCCGGACCGTCAGGAGTAGGCAAGTCAAGTCTTATTAATGCTCTTGTACCTGAAAGCAACAGACAGACGGGAGAAATAAGCAAAAAAATTGAAAGAGGAAAGCATACCACAAGACAGGTAGAGCTGTTAAATATGGATAAGGATACTTATATTGTAGATTCTCCGGGCTTTACATCATTAAACCTTGATTTTTTAAAGGCGGAAGATGTTCAGTATTATTTCAGAGAATTTGAACCATATTTGGGGCAATGCCGTTTTGTGGACTGTGCTCATATTGCAGAGCCTGACTGTGCGATAAAAGAGCATATAGGGAAAGGTATTTCTAAGGAACGATATGACAGATTTGTGTATTTGTACAATGAACTAAAGAACAGGAGATAAACAATGAATTATATACTATCACCCTCACTGCTTTCGGCAGATTTTACAAAGCTTGACAGAGAAATAAAAATATGCGAAGATAACAATGTGCCTTATCTTCATATAGATGTAATGGATGGTATGTTTGTACCAAACATATCCATAGGAATACCTGTGGTAAAAAGCATAAGAAAGATAACAGACCTTGTCCTTGATGTTCATTTGATGATAGTTAAGCCTGAAAGGTATATTGAAGCCTTTGCAGAGGCAGGCTCCGATATAATTAATATTCACTATGAGGCAACAGAGGACTGTGTCCCTGTTCTAAAAAAAATAAAGGAACTTGGCAAAAAGGCGGCAGTAACAATTAAACCAAAAACAAGTTTTAATGAAGTTTTGCACCTTGCAGAATATGTGGATATGTTTCTTGTAATGAGTGTTGAGCCGGGCTTTGGAGGACAGAGCTTTATTGAATCAACTCTTAAAAATGTGGAGGGCTTTGCTGAATATAAGGCTAAAAACGGATTTAGCTATGATATAGAAATTGATGGCGGTATAAATCTTGATAACATTACAGATCCTCTTGATGCAGGAGCTAATGTTATTGTGGCAGGTTCAGCTATTTTCGGCAAAGCAGATATTGTAGATAGAATACACAGATTTAATGATATAATGAGCAGGTATTAGTACCAATGATGAGGTAACATTATGAGAACTATAATAATTGGCAACGGTGAAATTAATGATTATGATATTATACGGGAATACTTTGACGAGGCTTATATTATTGCCTGCGATGGCGGAGTAAGACATTGCAGGGCTATGATGATTATGCCTAATATTATGGTAGGTGACTTTGATTCAGCCAATAAGGAGGATGCTCAGTTTTTTGAAAACTTAGGTGTTCTTAAAACGGAATACCCTGTCAGAAAGGATAAAACTGATATGGAAATAGCTATTGATTTGGCTGTTGAAAAGGAGTCTGATGAAATCTATATTGTAGGTGGCTTAGGCAGCAGATTTGACCATAGCCTTGCTAATGTACATATTCTTTTAAGACCTATGCGTCTTGGCATAAGGGCATGCCTTTTAGATGAACATAATATTATAACCCTTGTAGAGGATAGCATTGACATTTTTGGTGAAAAGGGACAAACAGTATCCCTTATTCCTCTTACTACAGAGGTTAAGGGTATTACTACCGAAAATCTGGACTATGCCCTTAATGATTTTACTATGGAAATAGGTCATTCTCTTGGTGTAAGTAATGTTATGACAGGTGATGTTGCCACTGTTTCCGTAAAAGAGGGAATTCTTGTTCTTATTATGTCAAGGGATTAAATAAATTTGCATATACTTATTATAAATGTATATGGGTGTTTTAATTGAGATTTTGTGATGTAAAAAAATTTATATTTGCTGCACTTCTTATAGGCATAGGCATAGGCATATTATTTTCAAGGTGTTTTGGCTTTGGTTGTTTTATAGGTATTGTTTTTGTGGGCTTGGGAGTGTGGAGATTGTTTTGACAGCATGGGAGTTATTCCTGTGCTGTTTTTTTTATTGACAAAATTCGACCTTGGTTTTACAATTAAATTAAGAAACTATAAGGAGGAGGATAAGGGATGGATAAAAAAATAAAGAGAGTTTTAAGTATGCTTTTGTCTTTTGCTGTGTTAATGACAAATGTGTGCTTTAGTACGGTTGTAATGGCTGCAGAGGACACTGTGACTGATGAGGCAACTGTTAAGGCTTATACAACAAGCGTTAACCTTGCAAAGGATCATACATATAAGGTTTCTACTAATGACGGTGGTGTTAGTGCTGCGGTTAATGGCAGTGATATGTTTGTTGCCGGAGATACTGATATTGTAATTGATTTAGGCAACATTCCTGATGAAACTCTTACAGGTG
>CABVEG010000114.1 GCA_902497185.1 uncultured Eubacteriales bacterium
TGGATACAGAGCCATCAACTGAAATTACAACAGAAATTGGTACTGAAACTACAACAAGTGGAGCAGATACAAGCACAGAAACAACAACCTCTGAATCAATTCCTGTAAGCATTGGAAGTTGGAATGCAGACCTTGAGGTGCCGTCTTGGTTAAATCTAAGTAGAAGTGTAAAAGGTTCAAACAGTTCATCACATACTGCTTTTAAGGATACAGATACAGATATTGCACAGCTTAAAAACAGATATACAGTTGAAAAAAATGATGAAATAAAGATTAATCTCTCTAAGGCAGCAACTGTTAAAATTTATATTGCAGGTAATAATAACGGCGCAGGCAAGGGTATGGTAGCTGCAACACTTGATGGAAGTTCTGTAGGTAGCTATTCTCTTCCAAGCAGACAGGATAGTACAGCTGTGCCATTTGAGGTTAAAACAGATAAGGGCGGCACATTAATATTAAAACCAAGCTATGCAAGCTTGCTGTACAAGATAGAAATTCTTTCAACCGGAGATACACCAACTCCCGATGAAAAAGAATTTAATATTCCAGTAATATTAACAAACAGTTCAGATACAGATACAACTGTAAAAATAGGAGAAAATGAAATTAAAGTTTTGGCAGGAAGTGAAGAAAGGGTAAATTTAACTCTTGTAAAAGGTACTTATATAATAAGTACAGCTACAGGCTTTAAGGCTGAACCCGGTTCAATAGAAGTCAGCAAGGATATTTCAGATTACATAGCTGTAAGCATTACTAAAACAGAAGAAAAAGATGATGGTAATATTATTGTAACTGATTCTAACAACAATGTAATCGGATATTATGACAAAATATCTGATGCTATAGCAGCAGAAAGTACGGTAGCAGGCAGTGTTATATCAGTAAAGCCCGGAGTTTATAACGATGGCTTTGATGTGAATAAATCAGTGACTATTCAAAAAGCAGATGGTACAAATGGTGAAGTAGTAATTTATAATACAGACGGTGCTTATGGAAAAAGTATGAAGGGTGCAGTTAGAGTATCTGCAAATGATGTAACACTTAAAAATATTACGCTATTAAATAATACAAATTCCAGCTACGGTAATATATCTGCCACATCCACTAACGGAACAACTGCAGCAGCACTTATTGCAGACGGTGAGAACAGTGTTTATGAAAACTGTAAATTTATAAGTGTTCAGGACACAATAGTAACAGCAGGCAACAAAACTTATAAGCAAACTTACAATAATTGTACCTTCTATGGTGCAACAGATTTTGTATGCGGTTCCTGTGATGTTAATTTCAATGACTGTGAATTTAGAATATTCACAGGTGAGCTCCCATCTAAGGTCGACAGTTATATTTTTGCACCTAATGTAAATGCAAAGTGGAGAGTGAATGGCGGTAAAATTGTTAAGGATGAAAAATGTACCGTTACAAACTTCTTCTATGCCAGAGCTTGGGAATCAAATTCATCAACTTCTATGACATTAGATTTATACGGAGTAAAAAATGAAATTGAAATGTCATCGTCAAAGGGTCTTATGGGATTTGGAGGACCTACAGGCGGAGGACGTTCACATTCAATAAGCGAATTTAAATTCAATGTATATGAAGGTGCAGACAGCAGTACACCTCTTGTTGCAACAACTGATGTTACAAATGTAGCACTGTTTGAAATGAGTGCAAATAATTGTATTTCATTTGTAAATGACAGCAGCTCAAAACTTTTGACAGCTGTATTTGGTGAAAATGTAAGTGACACCTTTATAAAAAATATTCTTCCTGATATAGTTGAGATAGGCTTTGTTTCAGTGGAAAATTCAGATGCATCTAAAATAACTGATGCAAATTCCATAGTTTCAACAGCTGTATATAAGAGAATTACAAGTGTAAAGGGAAGTATAAACGAGTTGTATGAGGACATTAATGCTCCTGATGGCGCTTATGTAGGTGTCGGTGTTTTGAGAGGAATTGAAGGCGGAGAAACGATAACCGTTGTTCCATATGTTAAATTTGATGCAAGCTACGGCAGCAGTCAAGGACTTGATGAAACACCTGTTTATCGTTTTGGAAGTCCTGTTGAAATTACTTATTGATAGGAGGAGGTAGTAAAATGAAAAGGGTATATATAGCTCCTACTTTTGAACGTATTGATTTCATAAATACAGATTGTGTAAATTTCACATTAAATCAAAGTGCAGTATTTAATGGCAGTATAAGTAGCGGAATAGGCGAAAACAGTGCCTATAAAGTGTTTGGTGTTGGAAAAGAGATAGACTTCTAAATCAATGAAGTTTTTGAACATAAGCATATTGCAGGAAATTAAAGCATTTATTGCAGGGCTGTGAACTTTTTATACAGTTTGTGGGCTCAGTTTATCTGAGCCCTAATTTTTTTTATTATTACAGTATTTCTCCTGTTGTAGAT
Organism: uncultured Eubacteriales bacterium; assembly: GCA_902497185.1. Lineage (GTDB taxonomy): Bacteria > Bacillota > Clostridia > Lachnospirales > CAG-274 > Gallispira. The sequence continues at coordinate 2,416 of CABVEG010000114.1, forward strand.
ATAGTAACAATACTCCATGGAATAAATTTACCGCTGTCAATTAATGCCTTTTTTGCAGCATTTTCAATACCACCGCAGCAAGGTACTTCCATTCTCACTACTGTTACACTTTTTATTTCATTATTTTTAATTATTTCTGTAAGTTTTTCTGAATAGTCTGTAGCATCAAGTTTAGGACAGCCAATAATAGTAATTTTGTTTCTCATAAACTTATTATGGAAATTGCCATAGGCGTAAGCAGAACAATCAGCTGCAATCAATAAATCAGCATTTTTAAAATATGGTGCAGTAATTGGTGCAAGCTTAATTTGAACAGGCCACTGCATAAGCTGACTGTCAATATTTGTATTATTCTTTTGCTGTTCATTTTTCTTTATTGCCTTAGCCATAGATCCGGGACAGGCAAATGCTGCTTTTTTCCTTTCCATATTAGCCTTTACAGCCTTCTCGTCATAGGCAAGAGCTTCTCTTTCAATAAATGTGATTGCTCCCGTAGGGCAGGTTGGCAGACAGTCACCAAGTCCGTCGCAGTAATCATCTCTTAAAAGAACTGCTTTACCATCGATCATACCTATTGCTCCTTCGTGGCAGGCTTTGGCGCAAGCTCCACATCCGTTACATTTTTCACTATCAATTTCAATTATTCTTCTTATCATATATATATTCTCCGTTTATTTATTGTTTTTTGTTGACTTTACGGTTTAATTATAATAGAATTGTATAATAAAGTCTGTTGTTTTTGCAACGAAAGTCGGGGTTTTATGAAAAAAATTGTTGAAATACTGAAAAAATCTTATATGTTTAGGGGAATAAATGAAAATGATATTGAAGAAATGCTTAATTGCCTTGAAATGAAAATAAAAAACTACCGTAAAGGAAGCTATATTTATAATATTGGAGATATAATTGATGGTATTAATATGCTGGCTGACGGTATGGCACATATTGTTAAGGAGGATTACTGGGGAAATAAAAGTATACTGACAGAAATAAACGAGGGTGAACTTTTTGGTGAAACCTATGCTTGCCTTAAAGCACTTCTTTGAGATATAGCCTCAAGTTTATTTGTAAGCATAAAATTCTTGTAAATTTCATTTAAGGCTTATTCAAAATCTTCTTTTTGTAATGGCAGACAAGAATTTTATGCTTACAAATAAACTTGAGGCTATATCTCAAAGAAGTACCAGGAATAAGATTATTACTTATCTTTCACAGCAGTCCCGTGTTAATAACAGTAGCAGATTTAAAATTCCTTTTGACAGACAACAGCTTGCAGATTATCTTGCAGTTGACAGGAGTGCCTTATCAAGAGAATTATGCAGACTAAGAGATGAAGGAATATTATATTTTAATAAAAATTATTTTGAACTTAAAAAAGGAGATAGTTATGAATAATAAAAATATAAAAGGTCATTTATTGACCCTTTTTACAGTGCTTATATGGGGGACAACATTTATATCTACTAAGATTTTGCTTGAATATTTTGCGCCTGTTGAAATATTGTTTATAAGATTTGTTATAGCCTTAGCAGTACTTATAGTAATTTATCCTCACAGACTTAGGGTTAGAAATAAAAGAAGAGAGCTTTTGTTTATGGGTGCGGGACTTTGTGGTGTTACCCTTTATTTTCTTCTTGAAAATATTGCCTTAACCTTTACAATGGCATCAAATGCGTCTGTTATTATTTCAACAGCGCCTCTATTTACTGCGATTCTTTCATCTTTTGTATTTAAGGGTTACAGACTTGGCTTGAATTTTATTATTGGATTTTTACTTGCCATTACAGGTATCTGTTTTATCAGTTTCAGCGGAAGTAAACTTGAAATAAATCCTATTGGTGATTTGCTTTCAATATCTGCTGCCGCAGTATGGGCGGTTTATTCTGTAATAACTAAAAAAATAAGTGATTATGGTTATAACACAATTCAGGTTACAAGACGTATTTTTATATATGGTCTTATATTTATGATACCCTTTATGCCTTTTATGGGCTTTTCCCCTGATTTGAGCTTTTTACATAACAATATATGTCTTTTTAATATTCTCTTTTTGGGAATATTGGCATCAGGAATATGTTTTATTACTTGGAACTTAGGTGTTAAAATACTTGGACCTGTTAAAACGAGTGTATATATTTATGCTCAGCCTGTAATTACTATTATTTTTTCATATTTGTTTTTAAGCGAAAGGCTTTCTGCTGCTTCTGTAATTGGCACAGCTTTGACTCTTGCAGGACTTGTAATTTCAGAAAAAAAGAATAAATAAAAAGGAGTGTTTGTGTCACTCCCTTGATACACCCACCGGGAATCGAACCCGGAACTAGCCCTTAGGAGGGGCTTATTATATCCGTTTAACTATAGGTGCATTGTTGTAATTATACAGCAATATAGGATAAAAGTCAATAATATTATTTCTATTTATCACATATTATTTGCAAATTTCTGTTTTTATTATACTAAATTATGATACATTTTGTTGTTGGTGTAGGCGTAACAGGTTGATGCCAATGTTGTATTTACTTTGAAAATTTATTCAAATTATATTGATGTTTATAATTTCTTCAAAAACATTGACAAAATAGTGGGGAAATGTTAATATTAATGATATACTTTTTTTGATTTGCTAATATGTTATAGGAGCTTGATATGGTTGATTTAACAGTTGTAATTCTTACAAAAAACGAGGAAAAGAATTTAAGAAAGTGCATAGAATCCTTTAGAGGAATTGCTAGGAGGTTTGTAATTGTAGACAGTTTTAGTACAGACTCCACAGAAGAATTGTGCAAACAATTAAATAGTGAACTTCAGAAAATAGGAAGCTCTCTTGATTTTTATCAGAATAAGTGGGTTGACTATGCTACTCAGCTTAATTGGGGTTTGACTCAAACTAATATTACAACAGAATGGTCAATGAGAATGGATGCAGATGAGGAATTAATGGAAAATTTGGCTCAAGAAATTGACCAAAGGCTTGATAATATTAAAGTTCCGATTAATGGTATTATTCTTCGCCGCAGAGTTTTTTTTATGGGCAAATGGATTAAACATGGAGGCAGATACCCTGAATTGCTTTTGAGAATATTTCGTACCGGAAAGGCTCTATGCGAACAGAAGATTATGGATGAGCATATGATTTTGTCTGACGGCAAAACCGTAGAATTTAAATATGACTTGATAGATAATAATCAGAAGGACTTAGAGTGGTGGACTGCAAAGCACAACTGGTATAGTAATAGAGAAGTGCTTGACCATCAGATGACATTAGAAAATAAGGTTGATAGTTCATTAGAAACAGGTGGAGAGTCAACCGGTCAAGCTAAAATGAAAAGAGCTGTAAAAAATAAGGGTTATTACAGATTACCTAAGTTTTGGAGAGCCCATTTATATTTTATATATAGGTATTATATAAAGCTTGGTTTTTTGGATGGTACTGAAGGAAAAATATTTCATTTTCTTCAAGCGTATTGGTATAGATTTTTGGTTGACGCAAAGATGTATCAGTGCGAAAAAGATGGTGTAAGGATGAAACCTCAGGGGGATTTGAAATAATGGATAAATTTATAAAAAGAGTAATAGATTTTATAAAAAGAATAAATAATTTAAGGTATAGAGAAA
>CABVEG010000115.1 GCA_902497185.1 uncultured Eubacteriales bacterium
ATTTAACAAAAAGTAATAATCTTAATATTCCTAATGTCTGTCCTGTTTGTGGAGAAGAAACAGAAATTATTTCTTTAAGAGATGGTAAAGCCTTAAAATGTCCCAATCCAAATTGTAAGGCACAAAGAGTATCAAGTCTTGAGCACTTTGTGTCAAGAGATGCAATGAATATTGAGGGTATGTCTGAGGCAACAATAGAAAAGTTTATTGAAAAGGGCTTTATATCAAACTATACTGATATTTTCAGACTGGAAAAATATAAAGATGAAATTATAGCAATGGATGGATTTGGTGAAAAATCCTACAATAATATGATCGCTGCCATTGAAAATAGTAAGACCCCTGCCCTTCCTAACTTTATATTTGCCCTTGGTATTAATAATGTAGGCTTAAGCAATGCTAAGCTCCTGTGCAAAAAGTTTAAAAATTCTATTGATGAAATAAGAAAGGCTGACTTTGACACACTGATTTCAATAGACGGCTTTGGTGATGTTATAGCAAACAGTATAATAAAATATTTCAGTCATCCTAAGAATAATGAGCTTATTGACAATGCTCTTAAATATTTAAAATTTAAAGACAATTATGAAAACACAGATGAATTAAAGCTTGAAAATATGACATTTGTTGTTACAGGGGATGTACATCACTATAAGAATAGAAAAGAATTACAGGCAAATATTGAGCAGCTTGGAGGTAAGGTTACAGGAAGTGTAAGTGCTAAAACAAATTATCTTATTAATAATGATGTAAATTCTTCATCCTCAAAGAATAAAAAGGCTAAGGAACTTGGTATACCTATTATAAACGAAGAAGAATTCTTGAAATTAATTGAATAAACATATTGTTGTTTTACTTTGCTATATTAAATAAAGCCTTGAACACTGATAAATTCGGTTCTTTATCAACTACACCAGTTGACTAAGAACAAAAAATAATGGTTCTTAGTCAACCTATGCAGTTGACTAAGAACCATTTTTAACTATTATTTTTAGTTTTCAGAATTATGATTCCTGATTAGCCATTTTCTTTTCCTGCTCCTCAATCATCTTCTTAACCATATAGCCACCTACATAGCCATTCTGAGCAGAAGTTAAGTCGCCATTGTAACCCTTCTTTAAAGGCACACCAATTTCAGAAGCTACTTCATACTTAAATTTATCCATAGCCTCTCTTGCCTCAGGAACATTTACTCTGTTGCTGCCACTATTACTACCAGACATTTTAGTTACCTCCTAAAAAATAAATATTTGTTGGTACACTATTATTTTGTCTGATTATAAAATAAATAGTCAGCCAATTTTTTCAAAAGCTGTCAAAAAACTTATTAATTAATATTACATTCATCAGTTCTGTTTTCAGCTTTTCTCTTAGCCTCCTTTTCGACATTCATATTTTCCTTAGCTCTTCTTGCTGAAAGTTCATCAGCAATATCATCCCATGTAATTCCCTTTTCAACCATCATAACTTCAGTATGGAAAAGCACATCACATATTTCACCCACAATATCGTATTTATCACTGTTCTTTGCAGCAATAATTGTTTCTGTAGCTTCTTCGCCAATCTTTTTTAAAATTTTATCAAGACCTTTATTAAACAAATAGCAGGTGTATGAACCTTCCTGCATATTTTCTTTTCTTTCCTTAATTACCTCATATTCCTTAATTAACATTTCGCCTAAATCTGCCATTATATTATTCTCCCTTAAAATCTTCTAATTTTCTGTAAAAGCAGGAATAATTGCCTGTGTGACAAGCTGCACCGTCCTGTTTAATTAAAAGCAATATAGTATCACAGTCACAATCATATCTTATTTCCTTAATATGCTGATAATGACCACTTGTTTCGCCTTTAATCCAAAGACTTTGTCTTGATCTGCTGAAATATGTAGCCTTACCTGTTTTTACGGTTAAGTCAAAAGCCTCCTGATTCATATAAGCAAGCATTAAAACCTCTTTAGTTTCATAATCCTGGGCAATAGCAGGAACTAAGCCGTCACTATTAAATTTAATTTTCATTTCAACCACCTATTTCAATCTTACAGGTATGTTTTTTTCTGCAAGATATTTTTTTAAATCAATAATTTCCATTTCTCTGTAATGAAAAAGACTTGCGGCAAGTGCAGCCTCTGCACCGCCATCTGTAAGAGCCTCTGCAAAGTGCTCCATTGTTCCCGCACCGCCTGATGCAATAACAGGAATGGATACGGCATCGCTTATGGTCCTTGTTAGCTCAATATCATAGCCTGCCTTAGTACCATCACAATCCATACTTGTCAAAAGTATTTCCCCTGCACCTCTCTTTTCTGCCTCTACAGCCCATTCAACAGCATCCTTACCTGTATTAACTCTGCCTCCGTTTAAATAAACATCAAATCCATTATCATTACGTCTTTTGGCATCAATAGCAACAACAACACACTGATTACCAAATTTTTCGGCTGCCTCATTTATAAGCTCAGGTCTTTTAAGAGCACCCGAATTAACGGCTATTTTATCGGCACCTGCACTTAATATTCTTCTAAAATCCTCAACTGACCTTATACCGCCGCCTACCGTAAGAGGTATAAATACCTGCTCTGCAGTTCTTGACACCACATCAAGCATAATATTCCTATTATCAGATGAGGCTGTTATATCCAGAAATACTATTTCATCTGCCAATGATTTATTATACATTGCAGCAACCTCAACAGGATCTCCTGCATCTCTTAAATTAACAAAATTTACACCCTTAACAACTCTGCCGTTATTTACATCAAGGCAGGGTATTATACGTTTAGTATGCATAGCTATATCTCCATTCTATTCCTTTTTCTTTTTAATATGTGTACCTACTATTTCCGATACATCGGATATTGTCATAAAAGCGGAACCGTCATCCTCCTTGACAATTCTTTTAAGCTCACTAAGCTCAATACGTGTTACAACACAGTATAAAACTATTTTTTTACCACTTATTAAGCCTTCACCTTCAAGCAGTGTTACTGTTCTGCCAAGACATTTATATATGGTATCAGCTATTCTTTCACCGTTTTCCGTGATTATCATAACAGCCTTACCCTGTTCAAGTCCTGTTTCCACAATATCTATAACCTTTGAAGTAATAAAATATGTAAGCACACTGTACAGTGCTCTGTCAGGTCCGAAAATAAAGCCGGCACAGGAATAAATAATAAGATTAAAAAATAATATAATCTGACCTGTTGAAAACTGTGTTTTTTTACTCAAGAGCAAAGATACCGTATCCAGACCATCAACACAGCCTCCCGATCTCATTATTATGCCTACTCCAAGCCCCAGAAACAAACCACCATAAACCGTAGCAAGAAGAGGATCATCCGTAACCTCTTCCATCTCCTCAAATACCACAAGAAATATTGAAAATATAATCATTGCATATGTAGCTTTAAATGCAAATGTTTTTCCCAATAATTTCCAACCTAATATAAGAAATGGAATATTTAAAATTACAATAAAATAACTTAGTTTTAATCTTGTAAGCTGACTTAAAATAATTGATATACCAACAATGCCGCCGTCTAAAATCTGCTTTGCAACCAAAAACTCCTCAATAGCAAATGCAGCTATAACAGCACCAACAGTTATCAGTAAGTAAGAAAAAACATATTTAGCCATTTTATACTTTAAGGTTTCTGTTTTTTCCATAAAACCACTCCATTATTCAAATTTATCAATAACTTCCTTTAAATTAAGAGCACCGTTATAAAGTGCCTTTCCTATAATAACACCGGCAGCATTTATATTATTTACATTTTCAATATCTTCCATTTTTGAAACACCGCCTGATGCAATAATGTCCATACCTGTTTTTTCAATTAAATACTTAGTTGACTCAATATTCGGACCACACATCATACCGTCCTTTGAAATGTCAGTATAAATTACAGTATTAACACCGTATTCCTTCATTTTAAGACAAAGTTCAACTGCTGAAATATTGCTGACTTCCTCCCAGCCTGATATAGCTACCATACCATTTTTTGCATCTACGCCTACTGCAATTTTATCACCGTATTTTTCAACAGCAGCTTTAACAAGTTCGGGATTTTTAACGGCAGCAGTACCGATAATAACTCTTGATGCTCCTGCTTCAATTCTGTCATCAATGTCCTTCATTGTTCTTACACCGCCGCCTGTTTCTATTTTAATATCATATTTTGACTTAATATCCTTAATAATATCAATAACAAAGGTCTTGCCATATCTTGCACCATCAAGGTCAACAATATGTATATATGTTGCGCCTGCATCAACCCAGTCTTTAGCAGCATCAGCAGGAATATCATTAAATACGGTAACATCATCAAAGCTGCCCTGTGACAATCTTACTGCCTTACCATCAATTATATCAATAGCTGGATAAATCTGCATATTATAAACCTCCAAAGCTCTTTAAAATTTCAAGTCCTACATCACCACTTTTTTCAGGATGGAACTGTAAAGCAAAAATATTGTCTTTTTGTACAGCAACCTGTATTTCCTTACCATAATCAGTAGTAGCAGATACAACAGGTGCATCAGTTTCAAGATAATATGAGTGGACAAAATAAACATAAGGACTTTCTCCCGTATTTTCAAATAAAGGTGCTCTCATTTTTATATTTAAGTTATTCCAACCAATATGAGGTTTTTTTACATTATCAGGCAATAGTTTAATTTCTCCCGGTATAAGTCCAAGGCCCTCATATTCGCCATACTCATAGCTTTTATCAAAAACCATCTGCATACCAAGACATATACCTAAAAATGGCTTGTCCTTTGATACTCCTTCATATATAACCTTATCAATGCCCTTTTCCCTTATTGTGGAAATAGCATCACCAAAGGCACCTACTCCGGGCAATACAAGCTTGTCTGCTTTTTCCATTACCTTTATATCATCGGTAATAACAGCATCTTGACCTACAAATTCAAGTGCTTTCTGCACACTTCTTAAATTACCCATTCCATAATCTATTATTGCTATCATTATTCCAACATTCCTTTTGTAGATAATACTCCGTCAATTCGTTCATCAATTTGAGTTGCCATATCAATAGCTTTTCCAAAGGCTTTAAATATACCTTCGGCTATATGATGATTGTTTTTACCATCAAGTAACTTGATATGTAATGTCATACCACAGTTATCGGATACAGCTCTGAAAAACTCCTCAACCATTTCAGTGTCAAAAAGTCCAAGACTAGACATAGTAAATTCAGCATCAAAATTAAGATATGACCTTCCTGAAAAATCAATTGCACAAAGCACAAGAGTTTCATCCATAGGCACAATGGCTTGACCATATCTTTTAATACCTGCTTTATCCCCCAATGCCTCGGCAATGGCTTTACCTAAGACAATACCAACATCTTCAACAGTGTGATGACAGTCTACGTCCAAATCACCGTCAGCCTTTAAATCCAAATCCATAAAACCGTGCTTTGAAATATGAGTAAGCATATGGTCAAAAAAGCCAATGCCTGTATCTATGTTATTTACACCGCTGCCGTCAATATCAAGACGGGCACGTATTTTTGTTTCATAAGTTTTTCTGTCTATAACGGCTATTCTATCCATTATGCTACCTCCCTGATTTTATATATTTTTGTCTTACAGTCTTACTTTAATTGAATTGGCATGAGCTGTTAAGCCCTCAGCCTCAGCAAATTTAACAACATCAGGACCCAATTCCTGCATAGCCTCTTTACTAAATGATATAATACTTGACTTTTTAATATAATCATCAATAGAAAGTGGAGAGAAGAATCTTGCCGTACCTCCTGTAGGAAGTACATGGTTAGGTCCTGCCATATAATCCCCCAAAGGCTCAGGAGTATAGTGTCCCAAGAAAATTGCACCTGCATTTTGAATTTTCGGAAGTAAGCTGAAAGGCTCCTTAGTAGAAATTTCAAGATGCTCCGGAGCTATCTTATTGCATAAATCACAAGCCTCGTCAAAGTTATTTACAACAATTATTGCACCATAATTATCCTGTGACTTCTTTATTATTTCTTTTCTTTCCA
>CABVEG010000116.1 GCA_902497185.1 uncultured Eubacteriales bacterium
GCATATGACACTTATGCTTGAGGATAATACAGAAGTTAAGTGTATTGTTCTCGGTACATTTGAGCTTGAGGAATTTGAGGGCAAGGAGTATATTGCGTTAATTTCTGAGGATGGCGAAAGCTCATTTGTTTATGAATATGCAGAGGCTGATAATGAGGCAGGCTTTGTTCTCAGCAATATTGAGTCAGATGAGGAATTTGATGCTGTGATTGCGGCTGTTGATGAAATGCTTGATATTGAGGAAGAAGACTGGGATGATGACGATGAGGATTATGAATACGAAGATGACGATGAAGAGTAATTCATAAAAAAGTCGGCATATAAGAAATGCTTATATTTTTTATGGTATGCTAAATAAATGATTAATATTGAATTAAAATATTTAACTTTTAAATGGCATTGACAAGTATAAAAATATATGATAAAATTCAATTGCTTGAGTAAATATATAGGCTTGCATATTGGGCAAGCGTTTCTACCAACTGCCTTACAGTTGACTATATTTATACCATAGGTATATAAATATAGTTAGTGTAAGGCTTTTGTTATTAGGAGGTATTTATGAAAAAAGATGTTGTTATTATAGGCGCAGGTCCTGCCGGTATATTTACTGCCCTTGAAATGCTTAAAAAGGGCAGCAAAAAGAAGATTGTAATTGTTGAAAAGGGTGTTGCTATTGAAAACAGAAGATGTCCTAAGAATAAAACTAAGCATTGTGTCAACTGTAAGCCATATTGCCATATAACGACAGGCTTTTCAGGTGCAGGTGCATTTTCAGACGGCAAGCTTTCATTAAGCTATGAGGTTGGAGGTGATTTGCCAAGTCTTATAGGTGAAGAATTGGCACAGGAAACAATTAATTATACAGACAAAATTTATCTTGAATTTGGTGCTGATGAACACGTTGAAGGTGTCGGAAATACAGAGGAAGTTAAGAATATAAGAAAGAGAGCTATTCAGGCAGGACTAAAGCTTGTAGATTGTCCAATTCGCCATTTGGGTACGGAAAAGGCACAGGAAATCTATTATGCCATTGAACAGTATCTGTTAAATAGTGGTGTTGAAATTATATTTGGTTATGAATGTAAGGATTTAATTTTAGATGGTGATGTTTGTAAGGGTGTTGTGGTTAAAAATAATAAGGAAGAGCTTGAAATAACAGCCGATAATACTATTGTTGCAACAGGCAGACGTGGTGCTGATTGGCTCGAAAAAATATGTGCAGAACACAATATAGCACATCAGCCGGGTACAGTTGATATAGGCGTAAGGGTTGAGGTAAGAAATGAGATAATGGAAAATGTAAACAACGTACTTTATGAATCAAAGCTAATAGGGTATCCTAAGCCGTTTAAAAATAAAGTTCGTACCTTTTGTCAAAACCCCGGAGGCTTTGTAAGTCAGGAAAATTATGATAATGATTTGGCGGTTGTAAACGGTCATTCCTATAAGGATTTAAAGTCTGACAATACAAATCTTGCTATTTTGTGTTCTCATAATTTCTGTGAGCCTTTTAATCAGCCCATAGCCTATGCCCAGAAGGTTGGAGAGCTTACAAATATGCTTGGTGCAGGGCATATTCTGGTACAACGTTTCGGTGATATTTTAGACGGCAAGAGAACATGGCAGAAGGAGCTTTCACAGTCTAATTTGAAACCGACTCTTCCTGATGCTGTTGCAGGAGATATTACTGCTGCTATGCCTTACAGGGCTATGATTAATATTATTAATTTCATTCATGCCGTGGACCATGTTGTTCCGGGCTTTGCTTCAACAGAAACTCTCCTTTATTCTCCTGAGCTTAAATTTTACAGCAACAGAGTAAAAATGGATAAGGATTTTAATACAAATATTAAGGGATTACATTGTCTTGGAGATTCAAGCGGTTGGACCAGAGGACTAATGATGGCATCCGTTATGGGTGTATTAATGGGTAGAAGGCTGATATAAATGATTAAAAGGATTGAAGAGTATTTCTTATATTTTATTACCTATTCTGTTATTGGCTGGATTTATGAGGTTTTTCTTGAAACTGTGATTTATGGATGGGGATTTTCAAACAGAGGTGTACTTTTTGGTCCCTATTGTCCTGTTTATGGTGTTGGTGCATTAATTTTTATTCTCACTGTAAACAAATTGATCGCAAAAAGGGATAAGGCTTGCAGGCTTAAGCTGATACCTGTTGTATTTTTACTGTGTATGTTAATTGCTACATTTGTTGAACTTTTGACAACTTATATTTTGGAATATTTTACAGGAGGCTGGCCATGGCAGACCTATGGCGATTATGCCATAAATTTTCAGGCAAGAATTGCATTAAATCCAAGTGTAAGATTTGGTATAGGCGGTGTAATTATTCTCTATATTATTCAGCCTGTGCTTGAAAAGTCGGTTATGAATTTTAAGTATAGAAAATATGGTGCTGTGTCTATTGCAGCTATCTTTGCGGCAGATATTATATACACATTTTTTGTAAAATAAAAAAAGTGACTGCTTACCTAATAATAGGGCAGTCACTTTTTGATTTAATTTTCTGTCTTTAGCTTTTCATACATTTCCCTTACGGATTTATTATTTACGGGATTTATTGCGTAAGGTGCAATTTCATTAAGAGGCTCCAACACAAAAAACCTGTTTTCCATATCGATATGAGGTATAGTAAGGTTTTCGGTGTTTATTATTTTGTTGTCATACAAAATTATATCTATATCAAGAGTTCTTGGACCCCAGTGGATTTCTCTCTTTCTGTCTGCTTTATATTCAATAGCATTTATTGTATTTAAAAGTTTATGAGGAGAATATATGGTTTCAATTTCAACACACCCGTTTAAAAAATCATCCTGTTCGGTGTAGCCGTAAGGTGCTGTTGCAATATATGATGAAATATTTTTTACTCTTATGTTTTTATCATTTTTTAGAGTCTCAACTGCAAAGTCAAGGTATGCTTTTTTATCTCCCATATTTGAGCCTATGCTAAGATAAGCCTTGCTCCATTTTTTGAATACTTCAACGGCAACTGTCCTTAATGGCAGACCTACAGGAGCAGAAGGCTTTTCAATTTTTATGTGTGCTGCTTTTACATCAAATCTAATAAGTATTTCATCGGCAAGACGGTAAGCAAGGGTTTCAATAAGTTTAAAAACATTTTCTTTTACATATTCAGTTATAAACTCTGCAACCTCTGCATAATTTACAGCACAGTTAATATCGTCATTTTCAGCAGCGGCATCAAAATCTGTATCCATTTCACAGCTTACAAAAAACCTTTGACCCAGTATATTTTCTTCCTTTAAAACTCCATGTCTGCCAAAGCAATCAAGATTGTCTATAATTACCTTTCCCAATATTACCACCTGCCTAATATTTTTTCTGTCATTAAAATTGCTCTCTTGTTTTCCTTAACATCGTGTACTCTTACAAAAAGTGAGTTTTTCATTACTGCAATTACACTTGTCGCAATAGTGCCTTCAACTCTTTCGTTTACAGGAAGATTAAGTGTAAGTGCAATTACAGATTTTCTTGAAGTACCGAGAAGTATAGGAAAACCAAGAACATCAAGGGCTTCAAGCTTATTTATGATTTCAAGGTTGTTTTCATAGGTTTTGCCAAATCCTACACCGGGGTCAAGTACAATTTTATTTTTATCAACACCATATTTTTCTGCTATTATAAGGCTTTCTTTTAAATCTGAAATTACATCCTCAATATAGTTGTTATAAACAGCCTCTTTTCTGTTGTGCATTAGACAACAGGCAAGGTTATACTTTGCCGTAACCGCTGCTATTTTTTCATCATATTTAAATCCCCATATATCATTTATAAGGTCTGCACCTGCCGTTGCTGCCGCTTTGGCAACTTCTGATTTGTAGGTGTCTATTGAAAGAGGTATATCAAAGTTTGCTTTAATTTTTTCTATAACAGGCACTACCCTTGAAATTTCCTCATCATCACTTATCATTGTATAGCCGGGACGTGTAGATTCTCCGCCAATATCGATTATATCTGCACCTTCCTTTATCATTTTTTCTGTATGTCTGAGTGCGGCATCGACTGTGTTGTGAGTGCCTCCGTCACTGAAACTGTCGGGAGTAACATTAAGTATACCCATTACATAGGTTCTGTCCTTAAATTCCTTATTTCCTATTATCATAATATTCTCCTAGTATTTTATGTTTTTATTTCGCCTTTCTTCAGACCAGTAACACTTTTGTTTTGCCTTGCAGTCAAAGCATCGTCTTGACAGTTTGTCTGCTTTAGACAAAATATCACTTAAATTATTAAGTGCAGTTGTATTTTTTCTGTGGTTTAATATTGCATTTTTTATTTCTGCAATATTATTTATATATCCGCATTGGGTAAGTATTTGTTCAGCAAGCTCTGCTCCTTTTATGTCATGGTCCGTATCATCAAATGCTCTGCCTGTATCGTGCAGCAGTGCAGCAGAATATATAATGTCTTTGTTTATGTTTAAATTATTTTCAAGTGCAAGTATATAAGCTATTCTTGCTACATCAAGACAGTGGTCAATGCCGTGACGGCAAAATATTCTGTTTTTTTCTTTTTCCTCTATTGCTTTTATGGTTTTTTTAAAGAGGTCGTTTTCAATTATTCTGTTGTACATATTTCCTCCTTAAAAATTTTGTATATTTCTCCCATAAATGAAAGGGAGCCGAATACAAGTACATTTTCATATTTAAGTGCGGATCTAACAGCTTCTTTTATGGAATTGCATGCCGTTACATTTTTGTTGTATTTACTTATGATTTTTGCGTATTCATTTGATGGCAATGCTCTTGTACTGTCTGATTGTATTGCAAATATTTTTGAGGCATAAGGCGTGGTTATTTCCGCAATTTTTTCATATTCTTTATCCTTTAATACACCTGTTATATATGCAATTTTCTTATCCTTTAAATATAAGTTGATATTATCCCTTAAAGCTAGGGCTCCTTGGGGATTGTGGGCGCCGTCGATAATGATTAAAGGCTTTTTACTTATTATTTGAAAACGACAGCTCCATTTAGTGTTTTTTATGGAATTTGGAATATTTTTTATTTCATATCCCATATTGTTAATTTTTTCAAGAACTTCTATGGCAAGGCAGGCATTTTCAACCTGAAATTTACCAAGCATATATATTTCAATATTTTTATAATTTTTGTAGTCAAAAATTGTTTTTTCAATATTATAGGTAATATTTTTTGCTTTTTCCGTAAAAGTTATTTTTTTGCTGTGTTTTTTTAGTATTTCATTAATTTCTGGATTTTGGTTTGCTGATACTGCCTTATCTTTAATTATACCTGCCTTTTCCTTGCTTATTTCTTCTATGGTATTTCCCAAAAACTTAGTGTGGTCTAATGCTATTGGAGTTATTACGGCAATGATCTTGTCTGTAACATTTGTTGCATCCAGTCTGCCTCCCATACCTGTTTCAATCACTGCAAAGTCGCAATTTTTTTTGTTAAGCCAGTAAAAGGCTATGGCTGTTTCAAGTTCAAATACGGTTGGTTTGCAGTTGGATTTTTCAATTAAAGATTTTACTTCTGCTACTGTTTCTGCAAGTTCTTCTCTGCTTATCCACTTATTGTTATATGTCAGCTTATCTCTGTAGTCAAGAACAGAAGGGGAAATATAACGCCCTACATTGTAATTGTTTTGAATAAGACCTTCTGCAATAAATGCCCCAACAGAGCCTTTACCGTTTGTACCTGCAATGTGAATTACCTTAATTTTTTTTTCGGGATTTCCTAAAAGAGCACAAAGCTGTTTCATATTGTCAAGTCCGGGAATTATTTTATTTTCTGAGTTTTTGTTAATATATTCTATTGCATTTTCATAAGTCATAGTATCACCTTAAATCAAAATCGGTATTTGAATAGTATAGCACAAAATTTTAGAAATGTATATATTCAAGTTTAAATTTATGATATAATAAATTATTGTTTATCTTACGATTGGCTTGCCAATCGTAAGATAAGAATTCAAAAGCATTTTGCGGTCGCACAAAGTTTGTCTGTTTATTATTT